>NZ_JBSHCR010000014.1:0-78375 GCF_053615895.1 Isoptericola sp. NPDC055881 | reverse complement strand
CTTGATCCTCAAACCAGGGGTTTGAGGATCAAGTCAGCACGCACGTTGCGGCGGCCCGGGTCAGCGGGCGAAGCGCCAGGCCGCCGGCAGGAGCGCTGCGGCCAGTGCCGCCTTGAGGGCGTCGCCCGGCAGGAACACGACGGCTCCGGTGAGCAGGGCCGCGCCGACGGGCATCCCGGTGCTCACGGCGAGCCACGGCACGCCGACGGCGTACACGGTGAGGGTGCCGACGGCGTAGGCGCCCGCGGTGGTGAGCGCACGGCGGTCGGCGCCGCGGCGGGCGAGCGCCCCGACGACGACGCCGGCGAGCACGAAGCCGACGAGGTAGCCCCCGGTCGCGCCGGCGACGGACTCCCAGCCCGCCGTCGAGCCGGCGAAGACGGGGAGGCCGGCGACGCCGGCGGCGAGGTAGACCGCCTGGGCGGCCGCGCCGCGCACGGGCCCGAGGGCGGCGGCCCCGAGCAGGACGGCGAAGGTCTGGCCGGTGAGCGGCACGGGCAGGCCCGGGACAGGGACGACGACCTGGGCTGCGAGCGCGGTGAGGGCGGCGACGGCGACGACGAGCACCACGTCGCGGGCGAGTGCCCCGGGCAGCAGGTCCGCGAGGACGCGGCGCGGGCGGGCGGGGGCGAGGGGGAGTGCGGCTGCGGTCATGCCGACGACGCTAGGGGCACCGAGCAGGCGAGGGCATGACCGGGGTGCGCCAACGCTGGGCCGCTCGTTTGTGCAGGTCGTACACACGCACCGCGGTCGTGGGCGTGCCGGTGCCTGCGTTTTGTGGGAATCGTGCACGCTGATCGCCGACGCGCCCGGCATGTCGGGGATGCCCCTCCCCGGCGGGTCGGTAGCCTCCGGCACCATGGCAGACAAAGACGTCGCGACGCCCGCCCTGGACCACGAGCTGACCGAGGAGCGGCCGCGCTGGCGGCTGGTGGGCCCAGGGCTCGTCGTCGCCGCCACCGGCATCGGGGCCGGGGACCTCGTCGCCACGCTGGTCGCGGGGAGCAAGTTCGGGTACACCCTGCTGTGGGCGGCGGTGCTCGGCGTCGTCATCAAGATCGTGCTGGTGGAGGGCGCCGGCCGCTGGTCGTTGGCCACGGGACGCACGATCTTCGACGGCTGGAAGTCGCTGGGGGCGTGGGCGAGCGTCTACTTCGGCGTCTACATCGTGGTGTGGGGCTTCAGCTACGGCGCGGCGGCCATGTCGAGCTCGGCGCTGCCGCTCGTCGCCCTGTTCCCGCAGGTCGACCTGGTCTGGTTCGCGATCGCCATGGGGCTGGTCGGGGCGGCGATCGTGTGGCTGGGCCGGTACAAGACGTTCGAGGTCGTCATCGCCGTGCTCGTGGGCGTCATGTTCGTGACGATCGTCGGCGCGGCCGTCCTCACCCTGCCGAACCTGGGCGAGATCGTCGGCGGTCTGGTGCCGCGCATCCCCGAGGGCTCGATCCTCTACACGCTCAGCCTCGCCGGCGGCGTGGGCGGCACCATCACCCTGGCGGCGTACGGGTACTGGCTCAAGGAGAAGGGCTGGCACACGCCGCGGTGGATGAAGGTCATGCGGATCGACAACGCCATGGCCTACGTGATCTCCGGTGTCTTCGTGATCTCGATGCTCGTCGTCGGGGCGGAGCTGCTGTACTCCTCGGGAATCACGCTCGCGGACGGCGAGGGCGGCCTCGTGGATCTCGCGGACGTGCTCGCCGAGCGGTACGGGTCGTTCATGGCGCCGCTGTTCCTCGTGGGGTTCTGGGCGTCGTCGTTCTCGTCGGTGCTGGGCGTGTGGAACGGCGTGTCCCTGATGTTCGCCGACTTCGTCGCCACAGCCCGCGGCCTGGCCGAGGACGACCCGCGCCGCCAGGCGGGCGGGAGCTACTACCGGGCCTACATCCTGTGGCTCACGTTCCCGCCGATGCTGCTGCTCCTGCTCGACAAGCCGATCGCCCTCGTCGTGGCCTACGGCGCGCTGGGGTCGCTGTTCATGCCGTTCCTCGCGATCACCCTGCTGATCCTCATGAACTCCTCGCGCGTCCCGGAGCGCTGGCGCAACCGTCCGCTCACCAACGTGGTCCTGGCGCTGGTGGCGCTGCTGTTCGTCGTGCTCGGGGTGCAGCAGCTGGTGGAGGCGCTCGCCCCGGTGCTGGGCTGACGGCCCGGCTGTCGACGGCTCGCGACGGCTCGGTCGGCGGCTCAGTCGGCGGCGCGGGCGCGGCGACGGAACGACGACGGCGTCTCGCCCGTGAGCCGCGCGAACGTGCGGGTGAAGGACGGCTGGTCGTAGAACCCGGACGCGGCGGCGACCTCGGCCAGCGGCGTCGTCGTCGACGTGAGCAGGTGCGCGGCGCGGTCCACGCGGGTGCGCAGCACGAGCTGCCGCGGGGACAGGCCGAAGACCTTGCGGACCCGCCGGTCCAGGACGGCGGGCGTGCTGCCCGCCAGCGCCGCCAGGTCGGCCACGGACAGCGGCTCTCCCGGCGAGGTGTCGAGGTGCCGCTGGACGGCGGCGACCAGCCGGGCCATCGCGTCCATCGTCGCGTCGTCGGCGTCCCCCGAGCGGAGGTCCTGCGACACCGAGACCAGCCCGACGACGCGGCCGCCGGCGTCGCGCACGGGCAGCTTCGCGGTGAGGAACCAGCCCGGGGTGCCGCCCACGCGGCGGATGAGCTCCAGCTCGTTGCGCAGCGGCCGTCCGGTGCGCAGCACCTCGGCGTCCTGCGCCTCGTACCGCTCGGCGAGCTCGGGCACGAAGAGGTCGACGGCGCGCCGGCCGAGCACCTGACGGCGGGACCGCTCGTTGGTGCGGCGCACGAACACCTGGTTCACCGCGAGGTACCGCCCGTCGGCGTCCTTCGCGCAGAACATCACGTCCGACAGCTCGTCCATCAGGTCCACCATCACGGGGGACAGGGCGGCCATGAGGGCGGCCGTGCCGGGCACCCCCGCGAGGGGCGGGGACGGGTCGCCGCCGACCTCGCCCGCAGCGCTCGTGGTGTTGTCGGAATCGTGGCCCATCGCGGGCCCGATCGTACAAGACGACGCCCCGCACGAGGGCGCACCCTGGGGGCATGAGTACCTCCGTTCCGGCGCGTGACGCCCACCCCACCGCCACGCGCGACACCTCGGGCGGCCAGAGCGCCGAAGCCCTGGTCGAGGACGCCGTCGCCCTCGCCCACCACTGGATCGCCGTCGCCTCCGGCGCGTCCGCACAGGACGGCGCGTCGACCACGCGCGCAGACCGCAAGACCCGCGCCACCGCCGAGCGGCTCGGCTCGCTCGTCTCCGACCCGGCGGGCCTCGAGCTCGCCGTCGGGTTCGTCGACGACGTCGCCCGCCCGCAGGACATCGGCGTCGCCGCCACCGCGCTCGCCCGCCTCGGCCGGGACGCCGGCTCCGCCACGTTCCTCGGTCCCGTCGACCGCACCCTGTTCAAGGTCGGCGCCGCCGTCGCGCCCGTGCTGCCCTCCGTCGTCGTGCCCGCCGCGCGGGTGCGCCTGCGCCAGCTCGTCGGCCACCTCGTCGCCGACGCCGGCAAGGGCCTGGGCCAGCACCTGGCCCGTACCCGCGCCGAGGGCTACACCCTCAACGTCAACCTGCTGGGCGAGGCCGTGCTCGGCGCCGACGAGGCCGCCGCCCGCCTGCAGCGCACCATCGACCTCGTGCGTCGGCCCGACGTCGACTACGTGTCGGTCAAGGTGTCGTCCGTCGCGGCGCAGCTCGTCACCTGGGACCTGGACGGGTCGCGCGAGCGCGTCGTCGAGCACCTGCTGCCCCTGTACCGGGCGGCCCGCGACCACGGCGTCTTCCTCAACCTCGACATGGAGGAGTACAAGGACCTCGCGCTCACCACCGCGGTCTTCACGCAGGTGCTCGACCGCGACGAGTTCCGCGACCTCGAGGCCGGCATCGTGCTCCAGGCCTACCTGCCCGACGCGATGGGCGCGCTCGACGAGCTCACCGAGTTCGCGCAGCAGCGCGTGGCCGCCGGCGGCGCCCGCATCAAGGTGCGCCTCGTCAAGGGCGCCAACCTGGCGATGGAGCAGGTCGAGGCCGAGCTGCACGACTGGGCCCAGGCGCCCTACCCGACCAAGCCGGACGTGGACGCGAACTACGTGCGCATCCTCGACCACCACCTGCGCTCCGACCGCACCGCCGCCGTGCGCCTTGGCGTCGCGTCCCACAACCTCTTCCACGTGGCGCTCGCGGTGCTGCTCGCCCGCGGCCGCGGCGTGACCGAGGGCCTCGACATCGAGATGCTGCAGGGCATGGCACCCATCGAGGCGCGCCTCGTGCGCGACGAGGTGGCCAAGGACGGCGGCCACGTCGTGCTGTACACCCCGGTGGTGCGCGACGAGGACTTCGACGTCGCCATCTCCTACCTGGTGCGCCGGCTCGAGGAGAACGCCGCCGAGCAGAACTTCCTGCACGCCGCCTTCGCCCCCGCCACCGGGCACGACGGCGTCGAGGCCACGGCCATGGACCGCCAGGAGCTGGCGTTCCGTGCGTCCGTGACCCACGGCGTGCACTACGACGCCGTCGACGTCGCGCCGCGACGCCGCGACCGGTTCGCCTCCGGCGCCACCGCGCCCACCGCCACCGGCTGCCCCACCGCGGAGCCGTTCCACAACGCCGTCGACACCGACCCCGCCGTCGCCGCGCACCGCGCCTGGGCCCGCAGCATCGTCGGACCGGACTCCGGCTACGTGCCCGTGCAGGCGCCCGAGGTCACCGACACCGCGACGATCGACGACGCCGTCGCGCGCGCCGTCGCCGCCCGCCAGGTGTGGGCCGCCGTCGCGCCCGCCGACCGCGCGCGCGTGCTGCGCGCCGCCGCCCGCCAGCTCGAGGCGCGCCGCACCGACCTCGTCACCGCCATGGTGCACGAGCCCGGCAAGACCGTGCCCGAGGCCGACCCCGAGGTCAGCGAGGCGATCGACTTCGCCAACTACTACGCGGCGTCCGCGGAGGCCCTGGAACAGGTGGACGGGGCCACGTTCACGCCCGAGGGCGTCACCCTCGTGACCCCGCCGTGGAACTTCCCCGTCGCGATCCCCGCGGGCGGTGTGCTGGCGGCGCTCGCGGCCGGGTCCGCGGTGCTCGCCAAGCCGGCGCCCACCACCCCGCGGTGCTACGAGCTCGCGATCGAGGCCGTGCACGCCGCGTTCGACGAGGTCGCGCCCGAGATCGGGCTCGACCCGCGGGTCGCGCGCGACGTCGTGCAGTTCCTGCGCGTGCCGGACGGCGACCTCGGCCAGCACCTCGTGACCCACCCCGACGTGGCGCGCGTCGTCCTCACCGGGTCCATCGAGACCGCCGAGATGTTCGCGTCCTGGCGGCCCGAGCGACCGGTGCTCGCGGAGACGTCGGGCAAGAACGCCCTGGTCGTGACCCCGTCCGCGGACCTCGATCTCGCCGTCGCGGACCTCGTGAAGAGCGCCTTCGGCCACGCGGGCCAGAAGTGCTCCGCCGCGTCGCTGGTGATCCTCGTCGGCTCCGTCGGCGACCCGGCCAGCGAGACGGGCAAGCGGTTCCGGCGCCAGCTCGTGGACGCTGTGCAGTCGCTGGCGGTCGGGTCGGCCACCGAGCTGTCCACCGTCATGGGCCCGCTCACCGAGCCCGCGCAGGGCAAGCTGCTGCGCGCCCTCACGACGCTCGAGCCCGGCGAGTCGTGGCTGGTGCGGCCGCGCCGCCTGGACGACGTGGCCGCGGCGGCCGGGATCGACGCCGAGCGGCTCTGGTCGCCGGGCCTGCGCGACGGCGTCGCGCCGGGGTCGTTCTTCCACCTCACCGAGGTGTTCGGCCCCGTGCTCGGCATCATGACCGCGAAGGACCTCGACGAGGCGATCCGCCTGCAGAACCAGGTCGACTTCGGCCTCACCGCGGGCATCCACTCGCTCGACGACGACGAGATCGCGACCTGGCTCGACCGGGTCGAGGCGGGCAACGTGTACGTCAACCGGCACATCACCGGCGCGATCGTCCAGCGGCAGTCGTTCGGCGGCTGGAAGGCCTCGGCGGTCGGCCCCGGCGCCAAGGCGGGCGGCCCGAACTACGTGGCCGAGCTCGGCACCTGGTCCGACGCCGAGGGCGTGCCGTCGCGCACGACCGACCCCGAGGGCTGGCTCGCGGCGGCGCAGGCCTCCGACGACGCCGCCTGGGCGGCCGAGATCGGCGTCGGGCACGACCGGTCCGGTCTGCGGGTGGAGGAGAACACCTTCCGCTACCGCCCGATCGAGCGCCTGACCGTCCGCGTCGGCGAGGGCGCCCTGCCGATCGAGGTGCGGCGGGTGCTCGCCGCAGCGAAGCGCGCCGGCGTGCCCGCCGTCGTCGTCCCCGACAGCGACAGCGGCTGGGGCGTGCCGCACGATGCGCCGACGTCCCACGAGGACTTCGCCGCCGCCGTCGCGGCCGGCCGTGTCACGGGCCGCGTCCGCGTGATCGGTCGTGCGCCGGGCCTGCACGAGGCCGCGGCACAGCGCCTCGGCACGGTGACGGTCCTCGACGCGCCCGTGGTCGCCAGCGGCCGCCGCGAGCTGCTCGCCGTCGTGCGCGAGCAGGCCGTCAGCCGCACCCGCCACCGGTACGGGCACGTGCACGCCTGATCCCTCGCGCCGCGGCGCCGGAAACGACCGTGCTGACTTGGTCCTCAAACTGCCCGTTTGAGGACCAGGTCAGCACGGTCGATCCAGTTTCGGCAGGAGGCGCGGGGACCGTCGTGGCACGATCGCGCCATGACGGTGGCGTTCGTGCTGGGCGGCGGCGGCGTGCGCGGCGCGGTGCACGTCGGGATGCTGCAGGCGCTGTTCGAGGCCGGGGTGCGTCCCGACCTGGTGGTCGGCACGTCCATCGGCGCGATCAACGGCGCGGCCGTGGCCGCGGACCCCAGCCTCGCCGTCGTCGACCGTCTCGGGGAGGCCTGGGCCTCACCCACGGCGAACGAGGTCTACGGCGAGCCGTGGTACCGGCAGCTCTCACGGCTCGCCCGCTCGCGCACGCACCTGTACGACCCGGCCGCGCTGCGTCGGCTCATCGCCGGCACGCTGGGCGAGCGCACCACGTTCGAGGACCTGCAGGTGCCGCTCGTGGTCGCCGCGGCGAGCATCGAGCGCGCGTCCGAGCACTGGTTCGACGCCGGTCCGCTGGTCGAGGCGGTGCTCGCCTCGGCGTCGGTGCCGGGCGCGCTGCCGCCCACCGAGATCGACGGCGAGCACTTCGTCGACGGCGGGATGGTCAACTCGATCCCGCTCGGGGAGGCGGTGCGACGGGGCGCGACGACGGTCTACGTGCTGCAGGTCGGCCGCGTCGAGGAGCCGCTGACCGTGCCGACCAAGCCGTCCGACGTCGCCCGCGTGAGCTTCGAGATCGCGCGGCGGCACCGGTACTTCCGCGAGCTGGAGGAGGCGCGCGCCGTCGCGACCGTGCACGTGCTCCCGACGGGCGGCTCGCTGCCGGGGGACGCGAAGCTCGGCGCGTTCCGCAAGCTGGACGCCACGCACCAGCGGATCGCCCAGTCGTACGACGCGGCCCGCGCCTTCCTGGCCGAGACCCAGGGACCCGGTGGCACGACGGGCGACGACGCGGGGACGGACGAGTGATCGCGCCCCCGCCCCTCTGGGTGCGGCGCCTGGTCCTGGCGCCGCTGGTGATCGCGCTGGCGGTGCTGCTCGTGCCGACGTCGATCATGCTCGCGCTGGTGGTGGGCGCGGCGCTGACCTGGCTGCTGCCCGGGCGCCTGCGGGTGCTGCGCCTGCTGTGGATGATCTCGTTCTACGTCCTGTGGGACGCCGCCGCGCTGGTGGTGCTGTTCGCGCTGTGGGTGGCGTCCGGGTTCGGGGCGGCGATGCACCAGCCGTGGATGCGGCGCGCGCACGCCGCCGTCGCCCGCTGGGCGCTGGCGGTCCTGTTCTGGCAGGTGCGCTGGACGTTGCGGCTGAGGATCGTGATCGAGGCGCCCACCGGCGCGAGCGTGCCCGACGTGCCCGTGCTCGTGCTGAGCCGGCACGCCGGACCGGGGGACTCGTTCATCCTGGTGGACACCCTCCTGGGGCGGGGGCGCCGCACCCCGGCCATCGTCCTCAAGGACACCCTCCAGTGGGACCCCGCGGTCGACGTCCTCCTGCACCGGCTGCCCGCGGCCTTCGTCACGCCGCTGTCCCGGCGCAGGCCCGGCCAGCCCGGTGCCGCCGAGACGATCGCGCAGATCGCCGCCGACCTGGGTCCTGACGGCGCGCTCGTGCTGTTCCCCGAAGGGGGCAACGTGACCCCGGGACGTCGCGCCAAGCGCATCGCGGCGCTCCGGGCGCGCGGCAAGGACGCGCTCGCCGACCGGGCCGAGCGGATGCCGCACGTCATGGTGCCGCACGCCGGCGGCTTCCTCTCCGCGCTCGACACCGTCCGCGGGGACGCGGCGGTCCTCGTCGTCGCGCACACCGGGCTCGAGCGGCTCGTCACCGTGCGCGACATCTGGCGCGAGCTGCCGATGGACAAGGAGATCGTGCTCGGGGGCCGGCTCACGCGCGTCGCCGACCTGCCTGGGGACGCCGAGGGGCGCGAGCTGTGGCTCTTCGAGCAGTGGGAGCGCGTGGACGCCTGGATCGCCGCGCGCGACGCCGACCGGCCGGTCGCCGACCTGCGCGGAGATCACTCGGGCTGAACACCCCCTTCACAGGATCGTCGCGTCGGGTAAGGTCACCCAGCCGTCGAGACCCGGCGACATGGGATACCAGTAAGGAGCCCCCACGATGCAGCTCATGCGGAGGCGCTCGATCGAAGCGACGATCGCGGCGTCCGACGAGCCCCAGCGCCAGCTCAAGCGCACCCTCGGAGCCTGGGACCTCGTCGTCCTCGGCATCTCCGTGGTGATCGGCGCCGGCATCTTCTCGAAGGCCGCGGCGGTCTCCGCGACCCAGACCGGACCGTCCGTCGTGATCTCGTTCCTCATCGCGGGAGTCGTCTGCGCCCTGGCCGCGCTCTGCTACGCGGAGTTCGCCTCGCACATGCCGGTCGCCGGGTCGGCGTACACGTTCTCGTACGCCTCGATGGGCGAGCTGGTCGCGTGGATCATCGGCTGGGACCTCATCCTCGAGATGTTCTTCGCCGCGTCCGTCGTCGCGAAGGCGTGGGGGCTGTACCTCGACAACTTCCTGCACGTCTTCGGCCTCGGCGGCGTGGACGAGGAGGGCGTCGCGTCCGGCATCCACAACACGGTCCACCTGGGCGGCGTGACGTTCGACTGGGGCACGGCCCTGCTGATCGTGGTGCTCGCGCTGCTGCTCGCCGTCGGCACCAAGCTGTCGACGCGCGTCACCGGCGTCCTCACGGCCGTCAAGGTCGCGATCGTCCTGCTCATCATCGTGGTCGGCTTCGCCTTCTTCAGCGCGTCCAACCTCAGCCCGTTCGTGCCCGGCCCGGAGTCGTTCGGCGAGTCCACGACGCACGCCACCACGATGACGCAGACCCTGTTCTCCTGGCTGGCCGGCGCGGAGCTCTCCGTGGGTGGCGTGATGGGGATCCTCGCCGGGGCGGGCACCGTGTTCTTCGCGTTCATCGGTTTCGACGTCGTGGCCACCGCGGCCGAGGAGACGCGCGAGCCCCGCAAGAACGTGCCCCGCGGCATCCTCGGCGGCCTCGCGATCTGCACCCTGCTCTACATCGCGGTCTCCATCGCGCTGTCCGGCATGGCCACCCCCCAGCAGCTGCGTGACGCCACGCCCGACAACGGCGCGTCCGCGACGATCATCACCGCGTTCCAGCTCCAGGAGAACGCCCCGACGTGGGCCACGCAGGTCATCACCGTCGGCATCCTCGTCGGTCTCACCACCGTCGTCATGGTGCTGATGCTGGGCCTCACCCGCATCGTCTTCGCGATGAGCCGCGACGGCCTCCTGCCCCGCGGCATGTCGAAGACCTCGGAGAAGCGCGGCACGCCCGTCATCATCCAGGTCGGCAGCGCCGTCCTGCTGGTGATCGTCACCTGCTTCTTCTCGGTCGACGTGCTCGGCAACATGGTGAACATCGGCACCCTGTCGGCGTTCGTGCTGGTGAGCTTCGGTGTCCCGCTGCTGCGTCGCCGCCGCAAGGCGTCGGGCCAGCCGGAGGGCGAGGGCTTCCGCGTCCCGTGGGCGCCCGCGCTGCCGATCATCTCCGGCCTGCTGTGCCTGTGGCTGATGTTCCAGCTCGACGTCGAGACCTGGCTGCGGTTCCTCGTGTGGCTCGCGCTCGGGTTCGCGATCTACTTCGGCTTCAGCTACCGCAACTCGCAGCTGGGCAAGCACCCGGAGCAGATCGCCGCCGACTACCGCGAGGGCGTGCCGACGGCCGCCGGCGCGGACGGCGGATCGCGGGACTGATCCCGCACGCGTGACCGGAGCCGGGGTGGTGAGGATCTCGCCGCCCCGGCTCCGTCGTGCCGGAGGCCGACCGGGCGGTCGGTCAGGAGGTGAGGGAGTCGACGACCTTCGCGACGCGGCGGTCGCGGGTCTCGTCCGTCCTGGCGTCCGCGACGCTGAGCGCGTGGGCCTTCTGCTTGCTCGCCGACAGGGCGGCCCAGGCGGCGGCCGCGTCGGGCCGGTCGGCGAGGGCAGCGGCGAGCGCGGACGGCACCTCCACGGTGCGCGGGGCGTCGTCGAGCTCGAGCCGGACGGAGACCTCGTCCCCGGCGCCGCGGCCGGTGGCCGCGCGCGTCTCGGCGTTGAACGAGACCAGGAAGCGGCCGCCCATCGGCGCGACGGAGCTGCGATAGGTGTAGCCCTCGTCGATCGTCACGACGACGGGCACCCGCCGGCCGCGGCCGAACGCCGTCACGACGTCGTCGGGGACGGGCAGGCCCACGTTGTTGCCGCCGGTGGCGAGCAGCGTGGTGGTGAACGTCTGGACCGTGGCCGCGTCGCTCATGCCGTGCACGCTACCGACGGCTACGCCGACTCGCCCTCGATGAGCCGCGGGACGAAGATCTGCGGCCGGGCCGGCACGTCCGTCCCGGCGAGCACGTCGAGCAGCGTGGAGGTCGCGGCGGTGACCATCTCGACGACGGGCTGCAGCACGGTGGTGAGCCGCGGCGTCGTCCGCTCCGCGCCCAGGGCGTCGAAGCCGACCACGGCGACGTCGTCGGGCACGGACCGCCCCGACTCGCGCAGCACCTGCATCGCGCCGTTGGCCATGAGGTCCGAGGCCGCGAAGACGCCGTCGACGTCGGGGTGGGCGGCGAGGATGCGCTGCATCGCCGCCGCGCCGCCCATGACGGTGAAGTCGCCGTTCTCGACGGCGACGGCGGGCAGGCCCGCGTCCTCGAGCGTGTGCTGCCAGGCGTCGTGACGGTCGACGGCGGCGGTCATGTCGAGCGGGCCCGTGATCGTGGCGATCCGCCGGCACCCGCGGTCGACGAGGCGCTGCGTGGCCGTGCGGCCGCCCGCGGCGTTGTCGACGTCCACGAAGTGCAGCGACTCCGTGTCGAAGGGACGCCCCACGAAGACGGCGGGCAGCCGCGAGCGCACCAGCTCGGGCTCCAGCTGGTCCTCCTTGTGGTGCGACGCCACGATCACGCCGTCGACGTGCCCGGAGCGCAGGTAGCGCGCGATGTGGCCCGGCGGCTCGCCCGGACGGGCGAGCAGCAGGACGAGCTGCAGCTCCGTGCCGGTCAGGCCCTCGCTGACGCCGCGCAGCACGCCCGCGAGGAACGGGTCGGTGAGGATGCGGGCGTCAGGCTCGGGCACGACCAGCGCGATGGAGTCGGTGCGACGGGTGACCAGCGAGCGGGCCGCCCGGTTCGGGGCGTACCCGAGCCGGGCGACGGCGTCGTCGACGGCGGACTGTGCCTCCGGCGACACGCGGTCGCCGCCGTTGATGGCGCGCGACGCCGTGGACCGCGAGACCCCTGCGGTCCGGGCGACGTCGTCCAGCGTCGGGCTGGGATGCTCGATGACCACCTGCGGAGACTACTCCGCGTCCGTGCCGGTGACGGAGTGCGGCGGGACGACGCCCGTGCGCGCGACCTCGGCGTACCAGCGGCCCGAGGACTTCACCGTGCGCTCCTGCGTCTCGTAGTCCACGTGGACCAGGCCGAAGCGCTTGGAGTAGCCGAGAGCCCACTCGAAGTTGTCCATGAGCGACCACGCGAAGTACCCGCGCACGTCGGCGCCGGCGTCCATCGCGTCGCGGACGGCGCGCAGGTGCGCGTCGACGAACGCGAGACGCTCCGGGTCGTCGACGGTGCCGTCGGCGGCGACGACGTCCGGGTAGGCGGCGCCGTTCTCGGTGATGTACATGGAGGTGCCGCGCGGGCCGGTGTAGTCCTGCTGGAGGCGGGTGAGCAGGCGCGTGAGCCCCTCGGGCTGCACCTCCCAGCCCATGTCGGTGACGGGCAGCCCGCGGCTGTGGTGGTGGATGCCGTCGGGCACGGGGTTCGGGGACCGGGTCTCCCAGACGGGGGCGCCCTCGGTGGTCTCGCGCGCGCCGTCGGGGCCGGCGGTCCCCTCGGGGACCTCGCCGGCGGGCACCTGCGGCGTGGCGGAGACCGCGCCGCCGTTGTAGTAGTTCACGCCGAGCACGTCGATCGGGGTGGAGATCACCTCGAGGTCGCCCTCGCGCACGACGTCGGCGAACCCGAGGTGCGCGACGTCGTCCAGCAGGTCCTGCGGGTAGGCGCCGCGCAGGATCGGGTCGAGGAAGAACCGGTTGAACATGCCGTCGTCACGACGCGCGACGTCCACGTCCGCCGGGTCGGTCGGGTCGACCGGGTCGGAGACGGTGAAGTTGAGCGTGAGGCCGAGGACGGCCTCCGGGTCGCGCTCGCGCAGCGCCTGCACGGCGCCGCCGTGCCCGAGCATGAGGTGGTGCGCGGCGGCGAGGCCGAGCTCGGGCGACTTCTTGCCGGGCGCGTGCGCGCCGGACGTGTAGCCGAGGAACGCGGAGCACCAGGGCTCGTTGAGCGTCGCCCACACCTTCACGCGGTCGCCGAGCGCCTCGTGCATGGTCACCGCGTAGTCGACGAAGCGGGCGGCGGTGTCGCGGTTCGGCCAGCCGCCGATATCCTCGAGCGCCTGCGGCAGGTCCCAGTGGTAGAGCGTCAGCCACGGCAGGACGTCGGCGCCGAGCAACTCGTCCACGAGACGCGAGTAGAAGTCCAGGCCCTCGCGGTTGACCGTCTTGCCGTCGGGCATGACCCGCGCCCACGACGTCGAGAACCGGTACGTGTCGAGGTGGAGGCGCTGCATGAGCGCCACGTCCTCGCGGTAGCGGTGGTAGTGGTCGCAGGCGACGGAGCCGTCGTCGCCGTTCTTCACCGCGCCGGGGACGCGGCAGAAGGCGTCCCAGACCGAGTCCTCGCGGCCACCCTCGGTCGACGCGCCCTCGATCTGGAACGCGGCCGTGGCGGCGCCCCAGAGGAAGCCGTCGGGGAACGCGACCGACCCGGTGGCGTGCGGGGAGGTCGTCAGGGGTGCGGTGGGCGTGAACGGCACCGCGGTGCCGGGGGCCGCCCGGCGCGCGCCGGGGGTGGGGAGGGTCATGGATTCGGATCTTTCCATCGGTGCGAGGCTCCCGCTGCGCAGGCCGCGGGACGGGGAGGGTGGGCGTCGCCGCCGGGGTCAGCCCTTGACCGCGCCGGCCATGATGCCGGCGACGAGCTGGCGGCCGACGAAGGCGAAGATCACCAGCAGCGGCAGCGTCACGAGGAAGATGCCGCCCATCACGAGCGAGTAGTCCACGAAGTAGTTCGACTGCAGGGACTTCACGACCAGGGGCAGGGTCGGGTTGCTCTGGTTGAGCACGATCGACGGCCAGAAGTAGTTGGTCCACTGCTGCACGAAGGTGAACAGGCCGAGCATGGCGGCCGCCGGGCGGGCGGCGGGCAGCGCGACCGACCAGAAGGTGCGGATCATGGACGCTCCGTCGACGCGCGCGGCCTCGATGAGCTCGTACGGCAGGGCCTCGGAGAGGTACTGCGTCATCCAGAAGACGCCGAACGCGGTGACGAGCGCGGGCACGATGACGGCCTGCAGCTTGCCGATCCAGTCGAGGTCGGTCATGAGGATGTACATCGGGATGACACCGAGCTGGGTCGGCACGGCCATCGTCGCGATGACGAACACCAGCAGCGGGCCGCGGCCGCGGAAGCGGAGCTTGGCGAACGAGTAGCCGGCGAGCGTCGAGAACAGCACGACGGAGGCGGACGTGATCACGGCGATGATCACCGAGTTCGTGAGCGCCTTCCAGAAGTTGATCTGGTCGGCCGTGATCACCTCGGCGAACTGCTGGAACAGGCTCGCGTCCGGCAGCCACTGCGGCACGGCGTTCTGCGCGATCGCCGTCGGGTCGGACGACCCGAGCAGCAGCGTGAAGTAGAGCGGGAAGACCGAGATCAGCACCACGAGCCCGAGGAGCACGTAGGTGACGCGGCCCGGACGGCGCTGGGCCGAGCGGGTGCCGCGGTTGCGACGCTTGGCGGCGGCGCGGGCCGCGCGGGGGCCGGCGGTCTGGGCGGTGACGGCGACGGAGCTCATCGGCGGTCCTCCCGGTCGGTGGTGGTGTCGGTGGGCGTGCCCGTCGACCCGGGGGTCGGGGGGAGGGAGTGCGGTGCCGGCGGCCCTGCGGGCCCGGAGGTCGCGGTGGTCGTGGTGGCGCGACCGACGGCCTGCGCCTGGGCGAGCAGCTGGCGGGTGTGCCGGCGGCTGACCTTCGGCGCCTTCGGGCCGGACGTGGCGATGCGCCGGGTGGCGAGGAAGTTGATCAGGCCGATGAGGACGATCAGCAGGAAGAGCAGCCAGGCGACGGCGGACGCGCGGCCGAAGTTCTTCTGGTTGCCCCACGCGACGTCGTACAGGTAGACGACCGTGGTCATCCAGTCCTTGTCGGGGCCGCCCAGGCCGTACGGGTCGTACATGCGGACCTCGTCGAAGATCTGCAGGCCGCCGATCGTCGACGTGATGACGACGAAGATGATGGTGGCGCGGATCTGCGGCACGGTGATCGAGAAGAACTGCCGGGCGCGGCCGGCGCCGTCGATGACGGCCGCCTCGTACAGCTCGCGCGGCACGGCCTGCATCGCGGCGAGGAAGATGAGGGCGTTGTAGCCGGTCCAGCGGAAGTCCACCATCGACGCGATCGCGATGTGGCTGGCGAGCCGCTCGCTGTGCCAGCCGACGGGGTCGATCCCGACGAGGCCGAGCAGCTCGTTGATGAGCCCGTACTGGTCGGCGAACATGCGCCCGAAGATCATCGAGACCGCGACGGGGGCCACGACGTAGGGGATGAGCACGCCCATGCGCCAGAAGGTGGCGGCGCGCAGGTTCTGGTCGAGGAGCGCCGCGATCGTGATCGCGAGGATCACCTGCGGGATGCTCGAGAAGACGAAGATCGAGAACGTGTTGACCAGCGACTTCCAGAAGATGGGCTGGTGCAGCACGTCGACGTAGTTCTGCAGGCCCACGTAGTCGCCCTGGCCGCCGAGCAGGTTCCAGTCGTGCACCGACACGAACGCGGTGTACGCGAGCGGGAACAGCCCGGTGACGGCGAAGATGACGAAGAACGGCGAGATGTACAGGTAGGGCGAGACCTTCACGTCCCAGCGGCCGAGGCGCTGGGAGAAGCCGAGTCGTCGGGGCGCCTTGGGCTCGCGGCCCGTGCGCTGCGCGGGTTGGGTGGGGGAGAGGACGGCCATCTGCTGCTTCCTGTGCTGTGCGCCGGTCGAGGCCTGCGGGGGAGCTGGACGAGCCTGCCGGAACCGGAGTTCCGGCAGGCTCGACCAGCGGGGGCGACCGCGTGGGGGAGATCTGGGAGATCTGCGGTCGCGCCCCGGTCAGAGGGTCAGAGACCCAGCGAGGCGTACTCGTCGAGCGCGCCCTGCCAGCTCTTCTCCGGGTCGTCGCCGTTGAGGTCGACGCGGTTCAGCGCGTTCTGCACGGACTGGTGGATCGCGAAGTAGTTCTTGCCCTTGAACGGGGCGCCCTCGATCGCGGCGGCCCGGGTCGAGAAGATCTGACCCACCGGAGCGTCGTTGAAGAACTCGTTGGTGGACTTCTGCACGGCGTCAGAGGCCTGCGCGTCGACCTGCGACGGGAAGGTGCCGGCGTTCTCGAACGCCGTCGTCTGCTGCGCCGGGTCGGTCAGCCACGCGGCGAGCTCCTTGGCGGCCGCGGTGTTGGGGCCCGAGGCGGGGACGGTGAGGAACGAGCCGCCCCAGTTGCCGCCGCCGCCCGGGAAGACGTCAGCGACGTCCCAGCCGGTGACGCCGGCGGAGTTCTGCTCGATCGGGCCGGTCATCCAGGCCGGGCAGAGCATCGTGGCCCAGGCGTTCTTCTGGAAGCCGGCGACCCAGTCCTCGCCCCACTGCTCGAGGCCCGCGGACAGCTTGTCGTCGATGGAGGCGGTGAGGACCTGGTCGTACATGTCCTTGATCGCCGTGTTGGTCTTCAGGTCCTTCGGCTCGCCCGTCGCGGGGTCCTCGTAGGCGTCCTGGAGCTGGTTGACCATGCCCTGGTAGGTGGGCACGGCGCCGTCGAACCAGGCGGCGTCCGACTTCGCGACGAACTGCTTGCCGACGTTGAAGTAGTCCTCCCACGTGGCGTCCGCGCCGCCGAGGAGCTCGGCGACCTTCTCGCGGTCGGTGGGCAGGCCGGCCTTCTCGAACAGGTCGGCGCGGTAGCAGATGGCCTCGGGGCCGATGTCGGTGCCGTAGCCGATGACCTTGCCGTCCGGGGTGGTCGCCTGCTGCACCTTCCAGTCCAGCCAGCGGCCGTCGAGCGCCGGGTCGGCCAGGTCCTCGAACAGGTCGGGGTAGGTCATGAGCTCGGGGAGCCAGTCGACCTCGATGGCCTCGATGTCGGCGAGGCCCTCGCCGCCGGCGGCGAGCTTGGTGGTGAGGTTGTTGCGGGCGTCCTCGGACTTCGCGGCCTTGACCTGCTTGACCGTGACGTTCGGGTGCGACTCGGTGTAGCTGGCGAGCATCTCGTCCGAGTAGCCGAAGTCGTTGAACGTGGCGACCGTCAGCGTGATCTTGCCGTCGCTGGAGGCGTTGTCGGTGCCGGGGTCGTCGGAGTCGCCGCCGCAGGCGGTCAGGGCGAGAGCGAGGGTCGCGATGCCGGCGGTCGCCGCGACGACGCGGCGAGCTCGGCGGGTGGGTCGGGTGCTGTCGAGCACGGTGACTCCCTTGTCTGGTTCGGGCATGCGAGGTGGAGGGTTTGGGAGCGCTACCACCTCCATGGTGGTAGCGCTCCCACGGCCAGGAGACGATGCTGGCTGGCGGCGTTGGTGGAAGTCAAGCCTGGGAGGGGCGCCGATGTCGCATCGTGACGTCGGCGCTGGCGTCAGTGCAGGTCAGAGGCCTTTCGTGCCTGCGGCCTTGTCCGGATCGTTACCGGTCTTCACCCGGGGTGGAACGCTCTGCGAGCCACTCGCGGCCTGCCGCGCCTTCCGCCTCGAGCGTCGATCGGACGGCGGCGGCGGCCGCCTCCGCGACGGCTGCCCCGAAGATCGGCACGGTCGCGCGGACCTCGCCGTCGTACACCTGCCGGGTGCCGCCGTCGGGGAGCTGCTCCAGCCGCACGGTGCCGGTCACGCGCACGGGCGCGCCCGCGATCTCGACGGCGATCGTCCCGCGGCGCAGGTCGCCCTGCGGCCCCTCCCACACCTCGGCCTGCCGTACCTCCAGGTGGTCGCCGACGAACGGCCGCACCTGGGCGGGGATGAGGTCGGTGGGCAACGTGCGCCGCACGGCGATGGTGAACCCGGTGGCGGGGCTGCCGGTCACGTCCGTCTGCTCGACGCTGCCCCCCGGGCCGCGCTGCGCGCGCCAGCGGACGAACGCCTCGTCGGCGAGCATCGCGACGACGTCGTCGGCGGCCGCCGCGTACGTGAGCTCCACGGTCAGGTGCACCAGGTCACCATACCGACGCCCGGGCAGCGCGGCCGCGCCCGTAGGCTGGTGGGCGTGTCCGCCATGAGTGACCTGATCGCCCAGAACACCGACCTCTCCGAAGGAGACGTCGAGTGGTTGCACCTGCTCGTCGGCGACTGGCAGCTCGTGTCAGACCTCGCGTTCGCCGACCTGGTGCTCTGGCTGCCCACCGCCGACGGCGGCTTCGTCGCCCTCGCACAGTGCCGGCCGTCGACGGGTGCCACGGTGCACTACGACGACATCGTGGGGTCGCTCGCCCCCGACGGGCAGCGCCCGCAGCTGGCCGCCGCGATGACGGAGGGTCGTGCGCAGCGCTCGCGGGAGCCGCGCTGGTTCGGCGCGTACGCGGTGCGCGAGGAGGCCGTGCCGGTCGTGCACGACGGACGGGCGATCGCCGTCGTCGCCCGCCAGACCAACCTCGGGTCGGGCCGCACGCCCAGCCGCCTCGAGCTGAACTACGTGGAGTCCGCGGACGACATCCTCGCGATGATCGCGCGGGGCGAGTACCCCGCGCCCAACGCGGCCACCGGCCCCCGTCGTGGCGCCCCGCGCGTGGGGGACGGGCTGATCCGCCTCAACTCCGAGGGCGAGGTGCTGTACGCCAGCCCGAACGCGCTGTCGTGCTTCCACCGGCTCGGCGTCATCGGGCCTCTCGTCGGGCAGTCGCTGGTCGAGGTGACCGCCGACATCGTGCAGCACCAGGACACGGTCGACGAGTCGCTGCCGCTGGTCGTGATGGGGCGTGCGCCGTGGCGCACCGACATCGAGGCCAAGGGCGTGGCGCTGTCGCTGCGCGCGCTGCCGCTCACCGACCACGGTCAGCGCATCGGCGCCGTGCTGCTGTGCCGCGACGTGTCGGAGCTGCGCCGGCGTGAGCGCGAGCTCATGACCAAGGACGCCACCATCCGCGAGATCCACCACCGCGTGAAGAACAACCTGGCGACGGTGGCAGCGCTGCTGCGGCTGCAGGCCCGCCGCATGGACGTGCCGGAGGCGCGGGCCGCCCTGGAGGAGGCGATGCGCCGGGTCGCCACGATCTCGATGGTGCACGAGTCGCTATCGCAGACCCTCGACGAGAACGTCGAGCTCGACGACATGCTCAGCCGTGCCCTGCGGCTCGCCGCCGACGTCGCGTCGACCCGCACGCAGGTGCGCACCCGGCAGACAGGGTCGTTCGGGATGGTGCCCGCGCAGGACGCGACCCCGCTCGCGCTGGTGCTGACCGAGCTCGTGACCAACGCCGTCGAGCACGGCTTCCCGGGCCGCGAGTCCGGCAACGTCGAGATCGACGTGCAGCGGGACGGCGCGTCGATGCGCGTCGTCGTGGCTGACGACGGTGTGGGGATGCCGGAGGGGATCGCCACCCTGGGTCGCGCGTCGCGCAGCGGGCTCGGGTCGCAGATCGTGCAGACCCTGGTGACGAACGAGCTGCGCGGCACCATCGACTGGAACGCGCGCGAGGGCGGCGGCACGCAGGTGGTGCTGGAGCTGGTCCTGCGCGACGGCCAGCCGAGGTAGGGCGGCCGTCGCGGACGGACGGCGCGACACCACACGCGACACCAAAGAGGGACGGACCGCACCAGGTGCGGTCCGTCCCTCTGTGGTTCGACTCTGCGTCGGCTCTGCGTCGGCTCTGTGTCGCCTCTGCGTCGGCGCGACCCGCGCTGTCTCGGCGTGAAGTCAGCCGGAGCTTGGTCGGCCGGAGTGGAGCCAGCCGGAGTGAAGTCAGCCGGCGCGGCGGGCGCGCGCCGTGCGGCGCTTGAGCGCCCGGCGCTCGTCCTCGCTCATGCCGCCCCAGACGCCGGCGTCCTGACCGGACTCGATGGCCCACTTGAGGCACGTGTCCACGACGTCGCAGCGACGGCAGACGGCCTTCGCCTCCTCGATCTGGAGGAGGGCGGGGCCGGTGTTGCCGATGGGGAAGAAGAGCTCAGGGTCCTCGTCGAGGCAGGCGGCCTTGTGGCGCCAGTCCATGTCATCTCCTCGGTGCAGGGAACCCGGTCCGTCTGAGGGCGCGCCAGCGCGCGCCCGTCCGGGTCCGGTGGGTGGGGGGTGCGGAATCTGCTGTCCAGCGTCACACCTCGTGAAGCGCCGCACAAGGGGTTACGGGGAAGTTTCTCGGGCATGAAGCGTGAGTGCTTGATCACACTGTCGTGAAACCGCAGGTCGCACGTATTCTGACGTGTCATGCGCGCTCCTGTCACCCCCTCGTCCGGCACCGACGGTGCTTCCGGAGGGCCCCGTCCGCCGGGCCTGCGCGTGGTCGCGGCCGGGATCGGGCTCGAGGTGGTGCTGCTCGTCGCCGCGGCCGCCATGGTCGGCGTCGAGCTGGTGCGGGGTGCCTCCAACAGCGTAGCCGTGAGCGTGTTCCTCGTGCTGTTCTGCCTGGGCCTCGGCTGGCTGCTCGTCGGCTCGTGCCGCGCCCTGTGGGCAGGCCGGCGCACCGGGCGCGCGCCCATCGTCGTGTGGCAGATCATGCAGGGCCTGGTCGGCGTCAGCCTGCTCACGGCCGGGATGCCGGCGGCGGTGCTCGCAGGGCTCGGGCTCCTGCTGGTCGCCGCCGCCGTGCTCGTGGCCGTCATGACGCGCCGCGTGGTCGAGGCCACCTCCGGCTGACCCGTCCCCTGGAGGGGAGGGCGAATGGACGCCGTCTCCCCGCGATCCGTCTCCCCGCGATCCGTCCCCCCGCGATCCGTCCCCCCGCGATCCGTCCCCCCGCGATCCGTCCCATCGCAATTCGGGCCGCGGGGTGCTGGGCTGTTCCGCGTCGTCCGACCGCGCCACCTGGACGGCCAGGACCCGGCAGCCCTGGACCAGCGCGCCGCGGCCGGGCTGTGCCGGCCCCGGTTCGACGGCGTCCGCGAGGGGCACGCCGAACAGCTCGTCGGCGCCACGCTCGCCCGGGTGCAGCACGACAGCGGTGCGCCGGGCACGCAGCTCCGCGAGGGCGCCCCGGTGCGCGAGGGCGGTCCCGGTCGTCGTCGAGGCCGCGACGAGGGCGCGCCCCGCGGCGTCGACCATCGCCGCGATCCGGTCGGCCTCGAGCGGGTGCTGCTGGACGAGGGCGTCCAGGTCGTCCACGACGAGCACGCCCGGGCGCAGCTCGTCGAGGAACGAACGCAGGTCTGCCGACGACGGGGGTGCTGCGGGGACCCTCCCCGCGTCGCGACGCAGTGCGGCGTCGCGGGCGACCACCCCCGCGAGGAGCCCCGCGGCGGCGAGGTGGCGTACGACCCGGCGCAGCACGGTCGTGCGCCCGCTGCCGCGCGGCCCCGTGACGAGCAACCCGTGCGTGACGTCGAGGCCGACCACCTCCGCCTCGTCGCCGCCCACGCCGAGCGGCACCACGAGCCCGCCCTCCGTCCCGACGCTGGCGTCCGGTGGGTGGGGCCGAGCCGCACGCGCGAGGTCCCGCTCGTCGACCGAGGGCGGGAGCTCGCGCACGGTCACCGGGGCCGCGCCGGACCTCCCCGGCGGCCGTGCCGGGCTCGGAGGGCCGTGGCCGGGCAGCAGCACCTGGCACAGCAGCTGGTCTTGCCCGAGCCATGCCGCACGACCGGGCGGCCCGCCCCGACCGGCGAGCTCGGAGGGCGCGCCGAGGAGGACGTCCGCGTGCGCCTCGCGCCCGAGCAGCACCAGGCGCGGGCCCACCCGGGCGGCGAGGCCGCCGAGCATCGGGCCGTCGGACGACAGGGCGAAGGCCACGCCCGGGGTTGCGAGCGCCCGCGCGAGCGGGTCCCCCGGATCCGGTCCGGTCAGCGCCGCACGCAGCTCCTCCACGGCGTCGACCACCACGAGCGTCGGGGCGGTCGGCGGGGCGGTGCCCAGCAGCCGCAGGAGTCGTGCGGTGCGCCGTGGGGAGCCGGGGCCGGCGAGCGTGCCGAAGCCTGCGTGCTCGTCCAGCGCGGCGAAACGGGGCAGCGCGGCGGCCGGGGCGAGCGCGTGCACGTGCCAGCCCCGGGCCAGGGCGCCGGCCGCCAGCCCGACGAGAGCGGTCGTGCGGCCCGAGCGTGCTCGGCCCACGACCCCCAGGTGTCCCGCCGCCGGGTCCCAGCGCAGGAGCGTCCGGCGTTGGTGTTCCGGGTCGTCGCCGAGCGCCACCGGGAGGCCGGGCACCCCGACGTCGCCGACAGGGCCCGGGCCTGCGTCGTCGCCGGCACCTGGTGCGGCGGCGGCGAGCACGGGGTCGCCGGACCGGACGCTCTCCGGCAGCGGGGGCAGCCAGGGCGCGCGCCCGGCCCGCTGGCCCCGCACCGCGGCGGCCTCGCGGACCGCCTCGACGACCTCCGCCGCGCCGGGTCCTGCCACGCCGGGTCCTGCCACGCCTGGCCCCGCCGCGCCAGTGCGTGAGGCCTCGGTACCGCACGCAGCTCCCCACGCCGGCGCGCGGCGCACAGCGGCCGGCGTTGCCGCCCGACCTGCGGCGTGCGCGCACTGCAGCACCACCGGGGGTGCCGCCCCGCACCGGAGGACCCCTCGGCCGGGCGTCCCCGGGGGTATCCGGGCGGCGAGCGGCGTGTCGACCACGTCGAGGGAGTCCGCGGGGTCCACCACCCGCAGGGCGAGCCGCGCGGACACGTTGGCACGGAGGTCGGCGCTGACCGCGCCCGCCGGCCGTTGGGTCGCGAGCACGAGGTGCACGCCGAGCGACCGACCCTGGGCCGCCACCCGCAGCAACCCGGGCAGGAACTCGGGGAGGTCGTCGGCGAGTGCCCGGAACTCGTCCACGACGACGACCAGCCGGGCGGGCGCGTCGGCCACGCCCGCCGGCAGGGCGTCCACGTCCGCCACCCCGTGGCGCGCCAGCACCTGCTTGCGCCGGTGCAGCTCGGCCCGCAGGCCGGCGAGGGCCCTCCCGGCGAGGCCGGGGTCCAGGTCGGTCACCTGGCCGACCACGTGCGGCAGCCGACCGCACGCACCGAAGGACGCGCCACCCTTGAAGTCCACGAGTGCCAGCGCGAGGTCGTCGGGGGACCGGCGGCAGGCGAGGCCGAGCAGCAGCGCCTGCAGCAGCTCGGACTTGCCCGACCCGGTGGTGCCCGCGACAAGCAGGTGCGGACCGTCCGTGACCAGGTCGAAGAGCACGGGCCGCCCGCGGGCGTCGCGGCCGAGCGGCACCGCCCACCCGTCCGCCCGGTCCCAGGCGGCACCGACGTCGGGGAGCTCGTCCAGCAGGGGGAGCAGGGGAACCGTGGCGGGGAACCTCGGGTCGGCCGGGCCTGCCGGGTCGGCGGGGCCCTCCAGGTCGCTCGCGGTCGCACCGCCCGTCCCGGACTCCAGCGCGCCCAGGGAGCGGTGCAGTCCTGCGACCCCGGCGACGAGCCGCGCGGCGCGCTCGGCCCAGGCCTCGTCGACGCCGACCAGCGGCCCGGTCGTCGTCGAGCCGTCGGGGGCTGCACGCCGGACGCGACCGCCGCGCACCCGCCAGACCGTGCGGCACCATGCCGGCACGGGTGCGCCCTCGGGCAGGCACAGCAGCACGGCGCCACCGCGGGCGAGGGCGTCCTCGCGGCGCGCGGTGTCGGCGCTCGCGGCGCCGTCCCCCGGGTCGACGACCACCAGGGGAGGCCCTCCGCCAGGCAGCCAGCGGCACCACGACCAGGCGGCGGCACCGGCCACCTCGACAGAGGCGCCCCACGCCGCCAGCTCGACCACGACGGACCGTGCGGCGGCGAGCACCTCGTGCCGCGGACCGACGAGCGCGAGCGCCCCGTCGGGCACCAGCCGGGCGACGGCACGCGCCGCTCTCGAGCTGCCGGGACCGACCGCGACCCCGGCGCCCGGGTGGTCGGTGGCGCGGGAGCGCTCGTGGGCGCGCGCGACGGCGGCACGCCACGCGCCGTCAGAGGCCTGGTGCGCGGCGGCGAGCCGGGCGAGCAGAGGGCCGGGGGAGTCCCCCACCGCGGCGCGTTCGACGACGTTCCCCTGCCCGCCGTCGGCCGCGACCGTCGGGTCGGCCGCGCGTCGCCGGCGTCGTGCCGCGACCACCTGGGGCACCAGCGTGCCGAGCCCGAGCAGCGAGAACAGCGCGTACGCGGGCTGGCGGAGGACGATCGCGAGGACCACCGAGCCGAGGACAGGGACCGCGGCCGTGGCGAGCATCGCGACCGACCCGGGGGACGACGGCTGGGTCGACTGCGCCGAGGGTCGGGCCGTCGTCCGGCCCTCGCCGCCCCCTCGCCCGTCGAGCCATGCCGCGACCGAGCCGGAGCGGTGCAGCGTCCAGGCTGCCGGCACGGCGCCGCCGGGGAGCTCGAGACGGGCTCCCGGCCGCCATCGGCGCGGGAGCCTTCCGACCCGGCGCCGCCGGGCCCCCGCCCGGGGGCCGCCCGGCGGACCCGCGGAGACGAGGCGCGGCGGACCCGCGAAGAGGAGGCCCGGCGACGGGACGCGCAGCGAGCGGGCCGGACGCTGCCGCCGCCCGACCGACCGGACGGTGACCCGGTCCGGCCGGCGCGGGTCGACGCGCACCACGACGCCTGGCGGCGAGGTCGCGGCGTCGTGCCGGGCGGTGGAGCGCGCGTCGTGCAGCGACCGCGGGGCTCCGGGGGAGAGCGTGAGCGTCGCGCCCGCGGCGGCGCCGTCGGCCCGCGCGACGAACCATGGCCCGTCGAGCACCGCGGCGGAGCGGTCGGGCCGCGAGGGTGTGGCGGCGGCGTCGTGCGGCGTCAGGACCGCGCCGGGCAGGAGCGGCCGGGCCCCGACCACGTCGGCGTCGTCCACGGGGACGCCGTCCGCGGCGAGCGGAGTGTGCCGCAGCTCCGGGCGGCGCAGCAGCCCGGCCAGGTCGGCCCGGCAGGTGCCGAGCGGGGCGCCGGCCGGCAGGAGCACGTCCTCCCCGGGGTGCACGGTGACGCGGACGCCGTCGTCGCCCGGGTCGGGGGTGACAACGAGGGCGGGCACCGTGGAGGTCGACATGACCTCCAGGGTGCCCGCCCTGCGCGACCGTCACGGACGGCCTGTGGACAACGTCCGCGCTACTCGCTGGCGAGCGCCTCCACGGGGGAGGTCTTCACCGCGGTGCGGGCCGGGGCGACGGACGCCACCAGACCGGCCACGGCGGCCACCGCGAGCATCACCAGCACGTCGCGCCACGGGACCACGATCACGGGCGAGCCTGCCCAGCCGAGCGCCGCCGCCGCGCCCGCCCAGCCGTAGACGAGGCCGAGCAGCACACCCAGCAGGGCGCCGACCAGGGCGATGAGGAGGCCCTCCACGGCGAGCATGCCCCGCAGCTGGCCCTTGGAGAGCCCGATCGCCCGCAGGGTCGCGGACTCCCGGCGTCGCTCGATCACCGACAGGGACAGGGTGTTCGCCACGCCGATCAGGGCGATGACGACGGCAGCCGCGAGCAGCCCGACGACGATCGCGAGCGCGGTGTCGATCACCTTCTGGAAGCCGGCGCGCTCGACCGCGGCGCCGACGACGTCGGCGGGGGTCTCGGTGTCCGCGACGGTGTCCTGGATGGACGGGACGACGGACGCCGCGTCGGACGGGTCCTCGAGGCCGACCCACAGGCTGGTCACGGGCGCGGCCGGGTCGAGGGAGGCGAGGTCGTCCGGCACCACGAGCAGCCCGCTGTCCGCGAGGTCGGTGACCGCAGCCTTGACCTTCAGGGTCCCGTCCGGGCCGGTGAGCGTGAGCTTCTGCCCGTCGGAGATGCCCCAGGCCTCGGCGACGTCTGCCGGGACGACGGCGGTCCCCGCGGCGAGCGGCGCGACCAGGTCGGTGCTGCGCAGCACCGAGGCGGCGTCGTCCGGGTCGACGCCACGGACCGTGAGCGACAGGCCGGAGCCGACACCGTGGCCGGTGACCTTGGCCGCCGACGACGGCGACTCCACCACGGTGGACACGCCCGCGAGGTCGCCGACTGTCCCGGCGAGGGAGTCGGGGACGGCCGCGACGGTGCTGTCCCCGGCCGCGACGCTCGTGGGGTCGCTCGACAGGTCGGTCGAGACCGTGACGTCCACGGGGTAGCGGGAGTCCAGCTCGGAGTCCATCGTGACCCGCGCGCTGGCGGCGCCGGTCGACATCATGCCGACCAGCGTGACGCCGATGAGGAGCGCGGTCGAGGTCGCCGCGGTACGGCGCGGGTTGCGCAGGGTGTTCGCGGCGGCGAGACGCGCCGTCGGTCCGGACATCCCCACCAGTCGCCCGGCGAGCGCCACCACGCGGGGCAGCCAGAAGACCGCGCCCACCAGGACGCCCACGAACGAGAGGACGCCGCCCCCGACGGCGACCATCAGGC
Organism: Isoptericola sp. NPDC055881; assembly: GCF_053615895.1. Taxonomy (NCBI): domain Bacteria; kingdom Bacillati; phylum Actinomycetota; class Actinomycetes; order Micrococcales; family Promicromonosporaceae; genus Isoptericola; species Isoptericola sp. NPDC055881. Next base: position 52,243 of record NZ_JBSHCR010000014.1, on the reverse strand, counting down.
CGGTCGTCGGCTCGCCGGCCGCCGTGCTGAGCGCGACACCGCCGCCCAGCATCGCGAAGCCGATGACGGTGACGAGCAGCGAGAGCACCAGGCGCACCCGACCCGCGCCTCGGGTCGCCGACGGGGCGTCGGCCGGGCGGAGGGCCTCGAGCGGCGCGACGCGGGTCGCCGCGCGGGCAGGGGCGAGGGCGGCGACGAGGGTCACCACGGTGCCCACGACCAGCGGGATGAGGACGACGGCCGGCGTGATGCCGACGGTGGCCGGCAGCGGGACGCCCAGGTCCATGCTGCGGCCGATCGTGAGCGCCGCCTGGCCCAGGCCGACGCCCGCGAGCAGGCCCACGGCCGAGGAGAGGAAGCCGAGGAGCGCCGCCTCGAAGAGCACCGACCGGCGCAGCTGGGACTTGTCCGCGCCGACGCAGCGCAGCAGCGCGAGGGTGCGGGTGCGCTGGGCGACGAGCACCTGGAACGTGTTCGCGATGACCAGGGCGGCGACGAGCAGCGCCACGGCCGCGAAGACCAGCACGAACAGGGTGAAGAAGACGTTGTCGCCGCCGGTCATCTCGTTGGCGACGGACTCGGCGTGCTCCTCGGGCGTCACGACGCTCAGGTCGGCGGTGTCCGTGCCTGCCGCGGACGCGGCGCTGGTGAGCGCCCCGGTGATGGCGGTGCGGGCCGCCTCGACGTCCGTGCCGGCGTCGAGGGTGACGAGCGTGGTGGTGGGCGGGGCGGACTCCTCGCCGGGGGCGAGCATGTCCGCGTCCCAGCCCGTGACGTCCGCGGCCGGCGCGACGGCTGCTCCGCCCTGCAGGGAGTACGCGCCGTACGGGTCGGTGAGCGTCCCGCTCACGGTGAGCTGTTCGCGGACCTCGGTCCAGGCGTCCTCGGACTCCGGGTCGCCCTTGAGGACGGTGCGCACGAGGGTGACGGTGTCGCCCGGGGCGGTCTTGAGCCGCTCCGCGACCTTCACGGGCAGCGCGATCTCGCCGGAGGCGGTCGGCAGCGAGCCGTCGGCGACCTCGAAGGGGAGGACGTCGGTGTCGGTCGGCTCCGCCAGCACGGGCTGGTAGATGGTGCGACCGTCGGACTCGAGCTGCTGGTACGACAGGAGCTGCGGGTCGGCCGTGGCCACGCCGTCGGCGCCACGCACCGCGTCGAGTGCCGCGTCGTCCGCCGGGACGCCGCGCACGACGAGGTCGGCCCCCGTGAACTGGGCGGCGATCGAGTCGTAGGTGGTGCGGGTGATGACGTTGCCGGCGAGCAGGGTGATCGCGACGAACGCGGTGCCGATGACGATCGCGAGGCCGGCGGCGGCGAGCCGCCCGGCGCTGCGCCGCATCTGCGACAGGGTGAGGCGGATCATCGCGTGGCCACCGTCCGCAGCGCGTCGAGGCCGGCGAGGGCGGACTCGGGGGTCGGGTCGGAGATGTCGCCGGCGATCTTGCCGTCGGCGATGAGGACGACGCGGTCCGCGTAGGCGGCGGCCGCCGGGTCGTGCGTGACCATGATGATCGTGCGGCCGAGCTCGCGCACCGAGCGGCGCAGGAAGCTCAGCACCTCGGCGCCGGAGCGGGAGTCGAGGTTGCCGGTGGGCTCGTCCGCGAACACGACGTCCGGCTGCGCGATGAGGGCGCGCGCGATGGCGACGCGCTGCTGCTGGCCGCCCGACAGCTCGCTGGGGCGGTGCGTGAGCCGCTTGCCCAGGCCGAGCGTCTCGACGAGGGTGCCGAACCACTCCTTGTCGACGGTCCCGCCGGCGAGCTCGACCGGCAGCGTGATGTTCTGCTCGGCGGAGAACATGGGCAGCAGGTTGAACTGCTGGAAGACGAACCCGACGCGGGTGCGGCGCAGCGCGGTGAGGGCCTTGTCGTTCAGCCCCGTCACCTCGGTGGAGCCGATGAACGCCTGCCCGCCGGTGGCGCTGTCCAGGCCGGCCAGCAGGTGCATGAGGGTCGACTTGCCCGAGCCGGACGGGCCCATGATCGCGGTGAAACGGCCCGCCGCGAAGTCGACGTCGACGCCGTCCAGCGCGCGCACCTGCGCCTCGCCGCGGCCGTACGTCTTGGTCAGCGCGCGGGCCCGCACCGCGGGGGTGACGTTCGGTCGGGCGGCGGTGCCCTCGTCGGGGATCGGGACGTACACGGTCGTGTCCACGGAAGCGCTCCGGTGTCTCGGGGTGGTGGCCCGCGGCTCTCTCGGAGCCCGCCGGCCAGGACAGCACCGACGCTACGGAGCGCGGACCCCGCCGACATCGGCCCGAGGGCGGGTCCTGCGTCGCTCCCAGGTCATCCTCAGGTATGACACCGACCCTGAGCCGCACCCTGACTCACCCCTGGGCCACCTTGTCAGAATCACGTGCGGGCATGGCGTGACCTGGTTCTGACAGCTCGCTCGGCCTGCCCGCTGTCAGACGCACGTGACCGTAGGGCAGGACGTGGTTCTGACAGCTCGGGCCGGGGAGGCTGCCCCCAGACCGTGGCCGTCCTCAGATGTCCCGACGGCGACCAGCTCGCCTCCGCCGCGCCACGACGGTGGGAGCCATGACAGGTTCCGCCCACCTCTACCGCGTCCTGCTCGGGCTGCGCGATCTCGCCCGCCGCCAACGGGGCGTCGTCACCCGGGCCCAGGTCGGGGCCCTGGGCATGACGCCCGGCCATGTCGAGCAGCAGCTGCGCGCGCTGCGGTGGCGGTCGCTCAGCGAACAGGTGCTCGTCGTCCACCGCGGTCCGCTCGCCCGCGACGCCAGGCTCTGGGCCGCCGTGCTCGGCGCGCCCCGGGGGAGCGTCGTCGGAGCGTGGACCGCCCTCGAGCTGCAGGGTCTGGAGGGGTGGACGCGCGATCCCGTGCATCTCGTCGTGGCCCGCGGCGCGAAGCCCGACCGGCACCCCTGGCTCGTGGTGCACGAGTCGCGCCGGCTGCGGGCCGAGGACGTCGTGGACGCCGGCGGGCTTCCCGTGCACGGCGTCGCGCGGGCCGCCGTCGACGCGGCGGCCTGGCAGCCGACGTGGCGCACGGCGGCCGGGCTGATGGCCGCCGTCGTGCAGCAGCGCCTCGTGACGACCGACGACCTGTTCGCCATGCTCGACACGGTGGGCGCGGTGCGGCACCGCAAAGTGATGCGGCTGGCGCTCGCGGACGTCGTCGGCGGGGCGGACTCGCTCGCCGAGATCGACTTCGTCCGGCTGTGCCGGGACGCGGGGCTCCCAGAGCCGAGCCGGCAGTCGCCCCGGCGGGACCTCCAGGGTCGACGACGGTTCCTCGACGTCGAGTGGCGGCTGCCGGGCGGTCGCCGGTTCGTCGTGGAGATCGACGGCGTCGGCCACCTGGAGCGCGACCGCTGGTACGCCGACCTGCTGCGGGACGCCGAGCTCGGCGCCGACACCCGCACCGTGCGGATCCGCCTGCCCGCGATGGCCGCACGCTACGAGCCGGACCGCGTGCTCGCCGTCGTCCGCCACCACCTCGGCTGGTGAGCTGTCAGAACCAGGTACGCGTATGCCAGGACCTGGTTCTGACAACTCGCGCGGCCCCAGACCTGTCAGAACCAGGTACGCGTATGCCAGGGCCTGGTTCTGACAGGTCGCGGGTCAGGACCCGGGGCGGACGAGGCCGGTCTCGTAGGCCGTGACGACGGCCTGCACGCGGTCGCGGGCATCCAGCTTGGCGAGGATGCGCCCGACGTGGGTCTTCACGGTCGCCTCGGCGACGAACAGGTCGGCGGCGATCTCGGTGTTGGACCGGCCCCGCGCCATGAGGACGAGGACCTCGCGCTCGCGGTCCGTCAACGCCGCGAGCGCGTCGTGCTGCGGGGCGGCCTGGTCGGCGGGCAGCGCGGTGACGAGGTGCTCGAGCAGCCGCCGGGTCGACGACGGCGCGATGACGGCGTCCCCGGCGTGCACGGTGCGGATGGCGGCGAGCATCTCCTCCGGGGGCGCGTCCTTGAGCAGGAACCCCGACGCGCCGCTGCGGATGGCCTCCAGCACGTACTCGTCGAGGTCGAACGTGGTGAGGACGATGACGCGGGGCGCGTCCGGCGAGGCCGTGAGCCGGGCGGTGGCGGTGAGGCCGTCGAGGTGCGGCATGCGCACGTCCATCAGCACGACGTCGACACGGTGGTCGGCGAGCAGGCGCAGCGCCTGGGCGCCGTCGCCCGCCTCGAGCGCGACCTCCAGGTCCGGCTGCGAGTCGATGACCATGCGGAAGCCCGCGCGCACCAGCTGCTGGTCGTCGACCAGGGCCACGCGCACCACGCCCCCTGGCGCGCCGCCGGGCGGCCCGGCCGGGGGGAGCGGGTCGGTGGTGGGCGAGGTCATGCGTCCTCCTGCGGGGTCGTCGGCGGCGCGTCGGCCGGCGGCGTGGTGGTCATGGGGGCCGGGCTGGCCGGGCTGACGGTGCTGACGGTAGGTGGCTGCGGTGCGGCGGTGACGGTCGTGCCGGGCAGCGGCAGCTCGAGGTGCACGCGGAAGCCGCCGCCGGCACGGGGACCGGTCTCGAGGGTGCCGCCGTACAGGTTGGTCCGCTCGCGCATCCCCCGCAGGCCGAACCCGGGGTCGTCGCTCGCGGCGGCGGCACCGCGGCCGTCGTCGAGCACCTCGAGCTCGACGGTCGACGGCGTCCAGCGGACGGCGACGGTGACGGCCGGGTCGGGCCCGGCGTGCTTGCGCACGTTGGTGAGCGACTCCTGGCAGACGCGGTACAGGGTCAGCCCCATGCCGGCGGTCAGAGGTCGCGGTGCGCCGACGCGCACGTGCGAGACGCGCAGCCCGCCGTCGCGCGCCTGGGCCACGAGGTCCTCGATGTCCTCGACCCCCGGCTGGGGGGCGGGCCGGCTCGTGCGGTGCGGCTCACGGTGCGGCTCGCGCTGCGGCACGGCCGTGGTCGCGCCCGTGGACGGCCGGGCCGCCGCCGCGCCGGCGGACGGGGCCGGATCGCCGGGTCCGCCTGGCCCGACGTGCTCGTCGCGCTCGGCGTCGTCGTCCTGGGAGCGCAGCACGCCGAGCAGGCGGCGCATGTCGGTGAGCGCGGTGCGCCCGGTCTCGCTGATGGTGCCGAGCGCCCGGACCGCGGACTCGGGGTCGGACGCCGCGGCGTAGCGTCCGCCGTCGGCCTGCGCGACGACGATGGACAGGGAGTGCGCGACGATGTCGTGCATCTCGCGGGCGATGCGGGCGCGCTCGGCGGCGGCGCTGATCCGCGCCTGCTGGTCGCGCTCGATCTCGAGGCGGTGCGCACGGTCGCGCAGGGCGTCCATCGTCACGCGACGGGAGCGGCGCACGAGGGCGAACGCCCAGACGGCGAGCGCGGTGACGAAGCAGAAGATCCCGACGGGGACGACCTCGGCCAGCCCCGCCACTCCGGTGTCGCCGAGCATCGCGACGGCCACCGGCAGCACGGCGAGGGTCCCGACCGCGGTCGAGCAGATGGCCGTGACGTGCGCCCAGGTGGGCCCGTAGACGGTCACCGAGAACAGGGCGACGAGGATCAGGAGGTCCCCGGGCATGATCATCGGGTAGCCGGCGAGGATGTGCGCGAGCGCGACGGCGTAGACGGCGACGGCCGAGGGCACGGGGCGGGTGCGGCGCCAGGGCAGCGGTGCGAGCAGGGCGATGCTCCACGCGATCGACCCGGTCCGGGACAGGAACGGCTCGGCCGAGTACAGGTCGGTGGCGGAGCTGATCGTGAGCGCGGCGAGCAGCGCGGTCGTCGTCAGGTCGACGCCGAAGCGGTGCGCCTCGAACCAGCGCCCCATCCTCTCGATCCAGCTCATGACGGCCAGAGTAGGTGGGCGACGCCGCGGCCGCGTCAGCCCGGGGGAGGAGCGGGGGCCGGCAGGGGTCGGTCCCGGGGAGGACTCCGGCGGGCGACGGCGGGCCGGAGAACCGTGGCGTCTTTCACGTCCCAGGACCAGCGACGATGCCGCTAGCATGAGGGAATGACCCACGTACTGCTGGCCGAGGACGACCCGGCTATTGCCGAGCCTTTGGCGCGGGCTCTCACGCGTGAGGGTTACGACGTCATCGTGCAAGGAACTGGTCAAGGAGCCGTCGACCACGCGGGGAACGCGGACATCGTCGTCCTCGACCTGGGCCTGCCCGACATGGACGGCCTCGACGTGGCGCGGGAGATCCGCGGATCCGGGCTCACCGTGCCGGTCCTGGTGCTCACCGCACGCGCGGACGAGGTCGACCTGGTCGTCGGCCTGGACGCAGGCGCCGACGACTACGTGACGAAGCCGTTCCGCCTGGCGGAGCTTCTCGCCCGCGTCCGGGCGCTGCTGCGCCGCACGCACGGCGAGACCGGCGAGGACGAGGAGCTGCGTGCGCAGGACGTGCGCGTCGACGTGTCCGCGCACCGCGCGTTCCAGGGCGAGCGAGAGCTGCACCTCACCACCAAGGAGTTCGACCTGCTGAAGGTGCTGGTCGCCAACGCCGGGTCGGTCGTGGTGCGCGACACGCTCATGCGCGACGTGTGGGGCTCCGACCCTGTCGGTTCCACCAAGACTCTCGACATGCACGTGTCCTGGCTGCGCCGCAAGCTCGGTGACGACGCCAACGCCCCGCGCTACGTCTCCACCGTGCGAGGGCTCGGCTTCCGCTTCGAGCTCGGCGCGAGTTGACACCGCAGGGCCAGGGCTGACCTCGTGCGTCGCCGCGTCCTGCTGGCGACCATCTCCGCGGTCGCCGTCGCCGTGCTCCTGCTGGGTGTCCCTCTGGGCATCTTCGGTGCGCGGTACGTCCTCGCCATCGAGGAGCAGCGCATCACCAACCGCGTCGACGTGCTCGCGCGCAGCATCGACAACACGCTCGAGCGCGGTGACATCGTCGGTGAGTCCACGGTCGAGCGGGCCGCCGAGGGCAGCGACGGCGACCTCCCCGCGTACGTCGTCGTGACCCTGCCGGACGGCACGCAGCTCACGGCGGGCGAGCCGGTCACCGCGCCCACGATCGACAAGGCCAAGCTCACGGACCAGAACGTGTCCGTCTCGATGACCGTGTCCGCGGTCGGCGCGTACGTGAAGTCCGCGCAGACGGTCGCGCTCGTCATCATCGCGGGGATCGTGGCGATCGCCGCCGGCATCGCGGTCGCGGTGTGGCAGGCCAACCGGTTGTCCGCTCCGCTCGTGTACCTCGCGGCGTCGGCCGAACAGCTCGGGTCGGGGCAGGTGCGCCCCCGCCTGGAACCCTCGGGCGTCGAGGAGATCGACCTCGTCGCCGCCGAGCTGGCACGCTCGGCGGACCGGCTCGCCGGCCGGCTCGCCGCCGAGCGGCAGTTCACCCAGGACGCGTCGCACCAGCTCCGCACGCCGCTGACGGCGCTGACGATGCGCCTCGAGGAGATCACGCTCGCCTCCGACGACCCCGAGGTGGTCGAGGAGGCGCGGATCTCCCTGGAGCAGGTGGAGCGCCTCGTGTCCGTGGTGGACGACCTGCTCACGGCGTCGCGCCGGTCGCAGGGCGGCACGACGGAGGCCGTCGTCCTGGCGGACGTCGTGCACCAGCAGGAGGAGGAGTGGGCGCCCACGTTCGAGCGGGCAGGGCGCCGCCTGGTCATCGAGGTCCCCGACGGGATGCAGGTGCTCGCCACGCCGGGCGCGCTGGCACAGATCATCGCGACGCTGCTGGAGAACTCCCTCAAGTACGGGGACGGCACCACCACGGTGCGCTCGCGCCCCTCGGGCACGACGGGCGCGGTCGCCGTCGAGGTCGCGGACGAGGGGCCGGGGGTGGCCGACGACGTCGCGACCCGCATCTTCGAGCGTGGCACGACGACGGGTGGCAGCACCGGCCTCGGCCTCGCCCTGGCCCGTGACCTCGCGGCGGCCGACGGCGGACGGCTCGAGCTGGCGCAGCGCCGGCCCCCGGTCTTCGCGCTCTTCCTGGCCGGCGTGCCGCGCACGCTCGATCCCCACCTCGTGCTGCCACCCGGCACGACCATCTCCTCCCGTGGCCGCCGGCGCGGCTGGCTCCACCACCACGGCGACTGACGGGCGGCGTCCGGACGGCAGGAGCACGGCGCCCGCCTTTGGGCCGGTATCCTCGATGCCCGTGACCGGACCCCACGCCACCGCCCCTGTCGTCGCCGTCGTCGGAGGGGGTCAGCTCGCCCGCATGATGGCCCCCGCGGCCGCAGAGCTGGGCGTGGGCCTGCGGGTCCTCGTCGAGGACCCGGCGTCGTCCGCGGCGCAGGTGGTCACGGACACCCCGGTGGGCGTGGCGAGCGACGACGCGGCGATCCGTGCCCTCATCGCCCCCGCCGACGGGCGGCCCGCGGCCGCGGTGCTCACCTTCGAGCACGAGCACGTGCCGAACGTCCTGCTCCAGGACCTCATCGACCACGGCACGCCCGTGCGTCCTGGCCCGCACGCCCTCGTGCAGGCGCAGGACAAGATCGTCATGCGGCGCCGGCTCACCGAGCTCGGCCTGCCGTGCCCGCGCTGGGCGGCCCTGCCGACCGACCCTGCCGAGGCGCGCGAGGCGCTCGACGCCTTCCTCGCCGAGGAGGACGGGCACGAGGCCGTGGTGAAGACGTCCCGCGGGGGCTACGACGGCAAGGGCGTCCGCGTCGTGTCGTCGTCGGACGACGTCGCCGACTGGCTCCAGGCCGTCGTCGACGGCGGTCCCGCGCTGCTCGTGGAGCGGAAGGTGCCGTTCGTGCGCGAGCTGGCGGCCCTGGTCGCCCGTCGCCCGTCGGGCGAGGTGCGCACCTGGCCGGTCGTCGAGTCCGTCCAGCGTGACGGGGTGTGCGCGGAGGTCGTGGCGCCCGCCCCCGACCTGGACCCCGCCGTGGACGAGGAGGCCCGCCGGATCGCCGTCGCGGTGGCCGAGGGGCTCGACGTGACCGGGGTCCTCGCGGTCGAGCTGTTCGAGACCCGGGAGGCCGACGGCAGCACCGCGGTGTGGGTCAACGAGCTCGCGATGCGCCCCCACAACTCCGGCCACTGGACCATCGACGGCGCCGTGACGAGCCAGTTCGAGCAGCACCTGCGCGCCGTGCTCGACCTGCCCCTCGGCGACACCACCGCCCGGGCGCCGTGGACCGTGATGGCGAACGTGCTGGGCTCGACCCTCGACGCCCTCACCGACGCCCTGCCCGACGTGCTCGCGCACTACCCCGAGGCGCGGGTCAACCTGTACGGCAAGGGCATCCGCCCGGGCCGCAAGCTCGGTCACGTCAACGTGAGCGGCACCGACCTCGACGAGGTGCGCCGTCGTGCCCTCGGCGCGGCGGCGCTGCTGCGCGGCGAGGCCGGCCCGGCCGGCACCGCCACCGCCGGGGCCCCCACCACGACCGCCACCAGCAAGGAGCACGCATGAGCACGCCTGTCGTCGGGATCGTCATGGGCTCGGACTCGGACTGGCCGGTGATGGAGGCTGCCGCGGACGCGCTCGCCGAGCTCGGGGTCGAGTCCGAGGTCGACGTCGTCTCCGCGCACCGGATGCCGACGGAGATGATCGACTACGGCCGCACGGCCGCCGAGCGGGGCCTGCGGGTGATCGTCGCGGGGGCCGGCGGCGCCGCGCACCTGCCCGGCATGCTCGCCGCCGTCACGCCGCTGCCGGTGGTCGGCGTGCCGGTACCGCTGCGCCACCTCGACGGCATGGACTCGCTGCTGTCCATCGTGCAGATGCCCGCGGGCGTGCCCGTGGCGACCGTGTCCGTCGGCGGGGCCCGCAACGCGGGCCTGCTCGCCGCGCGCATCCTCGGTGCCGGGACCGGGCCCGAGGACCTCGCGCTGCGCGAGCGCATGGTCGCCTTCCAGGCCGAGCTCGGCGACGTCGCGCGCGCCAAGGGTGCCAAGCTGCGGGCCGCGCGCGAGGGCGCCCGCCGCACCGGCTTCTCCGCCTGACGCGAAGGGCTCAGCCCTCGACGCGCTCGCCCACCGTGTGCACCACGGTCACCTCGGGGTCCCACGGGACGAGCTCGTCGACCGCCGACTGGAGGGCCGCGACGTCGGGCACGTCGCCGGGGCCGCGGACCTCGACGACCACGTCCGTCGTGCCCTGCCACGTGACGTCCTCGACGTCGGCGCCGGGGGTGTCCGCGAGCCAGGCCTCCGCCGCGGCGCGGACCTGGCCGGCCCAGACGTCGGCGAGCACGGACTGGGCGGTGTTGGCGGCCATGGGCAGCGCCACCACGACGACGGCGAGCGCACCGACGAGGACGGCGCGGCGGGGCCGGCGTCGGCCACCGGCGTCCTGCCGGGCCTGCGCGGCGTCCGACGCGTAGCCCGCGCCGGTGAACACCACCGTGGACGCCACGACGAGCGCGACCACGTTGGAGCCGAACAGCAGCAGCGCGCCGGCCGCGAGGGCGGGCTCGCCCGCGCCCAGGCAGACACCCACCACGCCGAGCGGCGGCACGAGGGAGATGGCGATCGCGATGCCCGGCAGGACGTCGCCGAGGTCGCGGCGCGCGAGGGCGATGGAGCCGGCGAACCCGGTGGCGAACGCGGCGACGAGGTCGCCGACGCCGGGCGAGGTACGCCCCGTGACCTGGGAGTTCGACACGACCTGCGACGTCTCCGGGAGTACCAGGGCGACCAGCCAGCCGATCGCGACGACGAGTGCCAGCCCGCCCAGCACGTAGAGGGCGGAGCGCCCGACCAGCCGTCCGCGCCCCGTGACGATCCCGAGGCCGAAGCCGAGGATGGGCGTCGACAGCGGCGCGATGATCATCGCCCCGATCACCGTGGCGGTGGAGTCGGTGACGACGCCGGACACCGCGATGATCCCGGACAGCACCAGCATCGCCCAGAAGGCGGAACGCTTGGCCCCGACCTCGCCGGAGGTGAGGTCGAGCCGGTCGGTGAGCTCGGCGAGGTCGCGGCGCTGCGCAGCCGGGACGACGGCCGAGAGGAATCGACCCCGCGGCGCGGTGGGGGCGGTGGCGAGGGCGTCGGCAGCGGACATCGGACCTCCGGGGGCGCGGGCGCGGTGCCCGCCGTCGGCCGGGCAGCCCGGGGCTCGGCGCTCCGCGGCGAGGAAAGTATGCCGTGCCCGCGTCGTCGAGGTGGCACGGCACGCGCCGAGGTAGTTCCGGTCCGGCCGAGGTAGTACACCTCGTGCCGAGGTAGGGGCCTGGGCCACTACCTCGGCACGGGTGGCACTACCTCGGCCCGAGCTGCACTACCTCGGCCCGAGCTGCACTACCTCGGCACGGGTGGGACTACCTCGGCACGGGTGGGTCTACCTCGGCGTCAGCCGGGCATGCCGCCGACGGTGCTGCCGGGCTCGAGCTCGCCGTCGCGCACGTCGGCCCAGAACTTGTCGGTCTTGTCGGCGTCGAGCAGCACGGTCGAGCCGACTCCGGTGCCGGGGTCGTAGCCCGGGTCCGCGATCGGCGGGGTGCCGGTGACGCCGTCCGGGCCGGTGGCGGCCTTGAAGGCCAGGCCCAGGCGGCCGAGGTCGACGATGCCGGAGCTCTCGTCCACGGTGAGCGCGTCGGTGCCGGCGTTGACGAGCTTCACCTGGTCGACCGGGTTGAGCAGCACGCTCGGCTTGACGACCTTGGCGGCGACGGCGGCGATGACCTGCTGCTGCCGCTCTGCCCGGCCGATGTCGCCCTTGGGGTCGGAGTACCGCATGCGCGAGAAGGCGAGCGCCGTCTCGCCGTCGGCCATGTGGCAGCCCTTCTCCCAGTGCAGGTCGCTCTTCTTGTCGTCGACGTCCTTCGGGTAGCACAGCTCGACGCCGCCGACCGCGTCGACGATCTCCTCGACGCTGCCGAACCCGACCTCCGCGTAGTGGTCGACGGTCAGGCCGGTCAGGCCCTCCACGGTCTCGACGAGGAGGGGAGCACCACCGTAGGAGTACGCGGCATTGATCTTGTTCGCCTTGTGCCCCGGGATCTCGGTGTACGTGTCGCGGGGGATCGAGATCAGGGCGGCCGGCCCGCTCTTGGGCTTGTGCAGCACCATGATCGTGTCCGTCCGGGCGCCGCTCGTCCCGTCCTCGGGCACCGTGCCGGTACCGCGCTCGTCCGACCCGGCCAGGAGATAGGTGGTGCCGGGCGTCCCCGCGGCGTCCGACAGGGCCTCGATGTGCTGGATCTTGCCGTTGGCCCACACGATCAGGCCGATCGGCCAGGCGAGCAGCAGCACGAGCACGAGCACGGCGACCAGCCCCGCGACGCGCCCCTTGCGCACGCGGAAGCCGCCACCACCCGCGGTCGCCGCCGCAGCGTCGCCCGGGCCGCCGGGACCGGCCGGCGGCGGCGTGCGCGGCGCGGCCTGGGTGCTGCGCGCCTGCGCGGGCATGACGCGGGTGCCCGACCCCTGCCTGGCCGCGGGCGGGCGGGACGCGGGCGCCGCCTGCGAGCCGCGCGGCGCGTACGACCGGGGCTTCGGCGCGGCGCCGCCGCGCCGCTCGGGCGGCGTGGTCGGGATCTCCCGCGAGGACTGGCGGCGGACCCGAGGCTCCACGGGGGCGGCGTCGTCACGCCGTCCCACGCGGCCGCCGGTGGGCGGCGCGGGCGGGCGGGAGGACCCGCCCACGGGGATGGCGTCGCCGGAGCCGCGAGGGCGGTCGGAGCTGCCGCCGGACGGCGTGAAGCTCGGCGGGATGCGCTGGTCGTCGTTGCTCATGGGGATCCCCGCGCTCAGCCGCAGACCGAGGTGACGTCGGCGCCGGTGAACGCCTCCTTGCCGGCCTCGCGCGTGCGCTTCGGCTCGGGGTCGTCCTTGGTCGTCGCGGCGGTGGCGTCGTCGGTGGCGGCGCCGGTGGCCTCGTCGGTCGGGTCGTCGGTCGCGTCGTCCGTCGTGCCGGTGTCGTCGTCGGACACGGGGGTCGCGCTGCTGTCGCCGGCGCCCTTCGACTTCTTGCCGGTCTTCTCGGTCGTGATCGCGTCGTTGAGGGGCTTGTCGTGCTTGAGGTTCTTCCAGACCGCCTCGGCGTCGTCGGTGAGGATCACGTTCGCCGCGTTGCTCGGGTCGTACATGTTCGGCGCGGTCATGAACGAGATGGTGTCAGGGCGCACGTTGCGCGCGCTGTACGCCAGCCCGGCGAGTCCCTGGATGGAGGCGAAGTTGCTGCTCATCGTCATCGACCCGGTGACGGCGCCGAGGAACTTCAGCGACTTCGCGGGGTCGGCCAGCGTCCCGGCGCTGAGCACCTCGCGCGCGAGGGCGGCCACGAGCTCCTGCTGGCGGCCGATGCGGCCCAGGTCGGAGCCGTCCCCGATGCCGTACCGTGCGCGGGCGTACTTGAGGGCGGTCTTGCCGTCGAGCTCCTGCACGCCGGCGGACAGCTTGAGGTGGTCGGCCTTGGGGTTGTCGATGTCCTCCGGGATGCAGAGCTCGACACCGCCGAGGGCGTTGATCATCTTCTCGAACCCGGCGAAGTCGACGACGACGAAGCCGTCCATCTGCACGTCGGTGATCGTCTCGATCGTCTTCTGGGCGCACAGCGCGCCCGACTCGACGTCACCGCCGCTGTTGACCCCCTGCGCGAAGGCGGCGTTGAACTTCACCCCGTACAGGGGTGCGGTCTGACCGCCCGACGACGTCGGGCACGACGGGACGTCGACGGTGGTGTCGCGGGGGAGGGAGAGCATCTCCACCCGCGAGCGGTCGGACGAGATGTGCATGATCATCGTCGTGTCCGAGCGGGCGCCCAGGGTGCCGTCGCCGACGATGTCGGCGTTGTCGCCGCCGCGGCTGTCCGAGCCCATGAGCACGATGTTCAGCGGCATGTCGGCGTTGGGGTCCTTGGGCAGGATCTTCTCGGGCCGGTCGTCGCCGAGCAGCTTGTCCGCGTCGACGGACGTGATGTTGTTGGTGAGCCGGACGGCCGCCGTCGCGCCGCCGACGGCGACGAACGCCAGGACGGCGGTCAGCCCCATCCCCAGGGCGCGCGCGAGCGTGTGCGTGCGCAGGGCGCGTGCGTGCGAGGGCCCCTTGACGGAGTCAGGGGCCGAGGCGACGTGGCGGGGGGTGGTGCGGCTCACGGGAAGCGAGCATAGAGGGTTCGTGTCACGCCGCTGCGGTGCCCGGGAACCGGGACGGTAGAGGAAATGTGTGGGTCGGTCACCGGCCCCGGGCCCGAGGCTGTCGTCACTGGCCGTTCCGGGCGTACCGGGCCTCGACGGCCGCCTTGGCGGGCCGCCACCAGTCCTCGTGCGCGCGGTACCAGTCGACCGTCGCGGCCAGGCCGCTGCGGAAGTCGGTGTAGCGGGGCGCCCACCCGAGCTCCTCGCGCAGCTTGGACGCGTCGATCGCGTACCGCAGGTCGTGGCCGGGCCGGTCGGTGACGTGGTCGAAGTCGTCCGCGTCGCGGCCGAACAGCTCGTTCAGGGTCCGCACGACCTGGAGGTTGTTGCGCTGGCCGTCGGCGCCGATCAGGTACGTCTCCCCGATGCGACCGCGCTCGAGGACGGCCCAGACGGCGGAGTTGTGGTCCTCCACGTGGATCCAGTCGCGCACGTTGAGCCCCGCCCCGTACAGGCGCGGCCGCACCCCGTCGATGAGGTTGGTGACCTGGCGGGGGATGAACTTCTCCACGTGCTGGTACGGGCCGTAGTTGTTGGAGCAGTTCGAGATCGTCGCCGCCACGCCGAACGACCGTACCCACGCACGCACCAGCAGGTCCGAGCCTGCCTTCGTCGCCGAGTACGGGCTGGACGGGTTGTACGGCGTCGCGGGCGTGAACGCGTCGTCGCCCTCGAGCGGCAGGTCGCCGTACACCTCGTCGGTCGAGACGTGGTGGAACCGCACGCCGCGACGGCGGACCGCCTCCAGCAGGGTGAACGTGCCGACCAGGTTGGTCTGCACGAACGGCGACGGGTCGGCCAGCGAGTTGTCGTTGTGGGACTCCGCGGCGAAGTGCACGACGACGTCCGCGCCCGCCACCAGCTCGTCCACCAGCGGCGCGTCGGTGATCGACCCCTCGACCAGCTCGACCTGCTCCGCGACCGGCGCCAGCGACGTCCGGTCCCCGGCATAGGTCAGGGCGTCCAGCACCGTCACGCGGGCGTCGGGGCGCTCCCGCACGGTCTGCTGGACGAAGTTCGCGCCGATGAACCCGGCGCCGCCTGTGACGAGGACCCGCATGCGCGGCACCCTACCGGCGGCGCGACGGGCGCGGCAGGGGGCGCGGGGGCGAATCCGGGACCCGCGGCGCCGGTGGCGTCCCGCTCTGGGACACTGAGGTCGTGACGGACACCACGCGGCACGTGCGCCGGGAGCCCGCCCCGCCACCCCTCACGAGCGCCCTGCGACCGGCCCCGCGCGGGTACCGGCGTGCCGTCGCGCTGATCACGCTGGCCGTGGCCGGGTGGGCCACCCTGTGGGCCGTCGTCACGCCGCCGTTCCAGGCGCCCGACGAGCAGAACCACCTCAACAGCGTGCTGCGCATCGCTTACGACGGAGGATGGCCTGCCCCTGGCGACGCCTACCTCGCCCCCGGGGTCGTCGACGCCGTCCACGAGGCCGGCTACCCCTCCGACCCGCCCGGCCGGTGGGTGCACCGTCCCGACGTCCCCCAGTTCGTCGACCTCGTGCCTGTGCCCCGCGACGAGCGCACCCGCCTCGACGCCTCGAACGCGCTGGGCGACGCGACGTCCGGCACGACGGTCGACCAGATGACGCAGCACCCGCCGCTCTACTACGCCCTCGGTGCGGCCGTGCTGCGCGTCACAGGGCTCACCGAGGCGCGCTGGGACGCCCAGATGCTGGCGCTGCGCCTGTTCGACGTCGTCCTGCTGGCGCTCACCGTGCCCCTCGCCGCCGCGACCGCCCGCCGGGTCACCGGCTCGCCGGCCGCCGGCCTGGTCGCCGCCGCGTTCCCCCTCTTCCTGCCGCAGCTCGGGCACATCATGGGTGCGGTGAACAACGACGCGCTCGTCGTGCTCACCTGCGCGGCCGCGACCTGGCTCGCCGCCCGCGTGGTCACCGGCGACCTGCGGTGGCGGGTCGCCGTCGCGATCGGCGTCGTCGTCGGGCTCGGGCTCCTCACCAAGGTGATGGTGGCGTTCGCGCTGCCCACCGTGGGCGTCGCCTACCTGCTCGCGCGCGGCCGGCGGTGGCCCGGCCGGCTGGGGCGTCTCGTCGTCGCCGTCACGGTCGCCGTGGCCGTCGGTGGCTGGTGGTGGGTGCGCAACGTGATCACCCTGGGCGCGGTGCAGCCCGTGGGCATGCCCCGTGACCCGGCCACCGTGGCGCAGGTGCCGGACGCCGAGGTGCCGCGGCTCATCCTGGAGAAGCTCCCGCAGGCGTTCTTCGGGAACCTGTCCTGGCTGGAGGTACGCCTCCCGGGCGCGTGGGTGGTGGCCGGGTCGGTGGTCCTGGTCGCCGTCGTGCTCGCCGCGGTCCTCCTGCCGGGTGCACGACGTGCGTCGTTCGCGCTCGCCCTGCTGCCCGCCGGGCTCGCCGCCGGGGTGGCGTACAACAGCTGGTCCGCGCACGCCGACACCGGAGGGCTCGTCGCCGTCCAGGGCCGGTACGTGTTCGGCGGGATCGCGGCGCTCGCGGCACTGTTCGCCGTCGCGCTGTGGCAGCTCGTGCGCCGCCAGGACCGGCGCCTCGCCGTCGCCGTACCGGTGGTGACGACGCTCGCGCTCGCAGCCGCGGCCGGAGGCCTGGTGTGGGCGTTCGGCGCGTTCTACCAGGGGCCCGGCGAGCCGTTCGGGGCCGCCGTCGACCGCTGGCTCGCCTGGAGCCCGCTCGCGGAGCCCGCCCTGCTCGTCGTGGTCGCGGCGTGCGCGCTCGCGCTCGTGTCCGCGCTGGTCGTCGCGCTCGGGTGGCCCCGTAGACTCGCGGCGTCCGTGGCCCCTGGCGACACGCCGGCGGCCCCCGGTCCCCCGAAGGATGCGCGATGAAGCTGTTCGTCCAGATCCCGTGCCTCGACGAGGCCGGGACGCTCCCGCTCGTGCTCGCGGCCATCCCGCGCGAGGTCGCCGGGTTCGAGAGCGTCGAGGTCCTCGTCGTCGACGACGGCTCCACGGACGGCACCGCCGAGGTGGCGCGGCGGCTCGGCGTGCACCACGTGCTGCGGCACACCAGCACGATGGGGCTGGCGCGGTCGTTCCGCGACGGCGTCGACTACGCCCTCGCGCACGGCGCCGACGTCGTGGTGAACACCGATGGCGACAACCAGTACCCGTCGGAACGGATCGGCGACCTCGTGGCGCCCATCCTGGCGGGGGAGGCCGACATCGTCGTCGCGGACCGCCAGACGGCGACCATCGCGCACTTCTCGCCGTTCAAGAAGCGGATGCAGCGCCTCGGCAGCCGTGTCGTGAGCGCGGCCGCGGGGACGTCGCTGCCCGACGCCGCGAGCGGGTTCCGCGCCTACTCCCGGGGCGCGCTGCTGCGGCTCAACGTGGTGACCGAGTTCAGCTACACCATGGAGACGATCATCCAGGCGGGCAACAAGCGCCTGCGGATCACGAGCCTGCCGATCAGCACCAACCCGAAGACGCGCGAGTCGCGGCTGTTCTCCAACATCTGGCAGCACATGGGCCGTTCCGGGCGCGCGATCCTGCGCTCCTGGATCATGTTCCGGCCTCACCTGGTCTTCCTCACGCTCGCCGCCCTGTTCTTCGTGGCCGCGGCCGTGCCCGCCGTGCGGTTCCTCGTCTACCTGGCGCGCGGGGACGCCGGTGGCCACGTGCAGTCGCTCGTCTTCGCGGGCGCCATGCTCGTCGGGGCGCTGCTGTGCCTCGCGCTCCTGGTCATCGCGGACCTGCTGCGCACCAACCGCACGCTGGTGGAGGAGACCCTCGAGCGGGTCAAGGCGATCCAGTACGGCGCGCGGCCCGCGTCGCACGCCGTGGTGCCCGACGCCGTCCCCCACGACGTGCGCGACGCCGTCCGCCACGACCTGCGCGACGGGGTGCCCGACGCCGTGCCGGACGCCGTGCCCGACGATCAGGACGCGCCCGCGTGATCGTCGCGTTCGGCACGTACGACGCCGCCCGGCACCCCCGGATCGGCGTGCTCGTGGCAGGGCTGCGCGCCCACGGCCACGTCGTGCACGAGCTCGACCGTCCGCTCGGCCTCAGCACGGCGCAGCGGGTGCGGATGCTGCGCGAGCCGTGGCGGCTGCCCGTCCTCCTGGTGCGGCTGCTGCGCTGCTGGGCGCTCCTCGTGGGCGACGCCGTCCGGCACCGGCGCAGGCACGGGCGTCCGGACGCGGTGCTGGTCGGCTACCTCGGACACTTCGACGTCGTGCTCGCCCGGCTGCTCTTCGGACGCACGCCGGTGCTGCTCGACCACCTCGTGTTCGCGGGGGACACGGCCACCGACCGCGGCGCTCGGGGCGCGCGGGTGACGGCGCTGCGGGCGCTCGACCGCCTGGCGGTGGCCTGCGCCGACGTCGTGCTGCTCGACACCGCCGAGCACGCGCGCATGCTCGGCGAGCTCGTGCCGTCCCGCGCTCGCCGCGGGCTCGTCGTGCCGGTCGGCGCGCCGCAGGACTGGTTCGACGCCGCGCCCTCCGCCGGCCGGGCGGCCGGTCTCGCCGACGCCGGGACCCGGCCGCTGCGACTCGTGTTCTTCGGGCTGTTCACCCCCCTGCAGGGCACGGACGTGCTTGCCGCGGCCCTCGCCCGGGCGCTGCCCCGCGCGGCCGCCGACGGCGCGCAGGGGGGCCGGCGGATCGAGGTCACCCTCGTGGGCGCCGGCCAGGACCTGCCCGCAGCCCGCGCCCTGCTGCGTGACGTCCCCGGCGTGACCTGGCTCGGCTGGGTCGACCCCGCCGAGCTGCCCGGGCTCGTCGCCGCGCACGACGTCTGCCTGGGGATCTTCTCCGCCACCCCCAAGGGGCTCCGCGTCGTGCCGAACAAGGTCTTCCAGGGCCTGGCCGCGGGCTGCGTCGTCGTCACGTCCGACACGGCGCCGCAGCGCCGGCACCTCGGCGACCACGTCGAGCTCGTCCCGCCGGCCGACCCCGCCGCGCTGGCGGAGCGGCTCCTCGCGCTGCGGGACCCGGCGACGCTCGCCACCGCCCGGGCCCGCGCCGCGTCCGGTCGCGGCCTCGCGCGTCCCGCCGCGGTCGTCGAGCCGCTGGTGCGCCTGCTCGCCTCCCGCGGGGTCCGTCCGTGACGGCCCGCGCCGGCGCGCTGTCCCGGGCGCTCGGCGTGCTGCGCTCGCCCTGGGTGCGGTGGGGTTTCCTCGTCCTCGCGATCGGGCTGGCGGTCTACGCCGTCGTCGCCGCGCGGGACGACCTCGCCCGGGCCGCCGCCGAGCTTTCCTGGCAGCGCGTCCTTGTGGCTCTGCTGCTGTCGCTCGCGTTCGTCCTGTGCACCTTCGTGTCCTGGCGGGTCGTCCTCGCCGACCTCGGGTCGCCCGCAGGCTTCCGCGTCGCGCTGCGCGTCTTCGGCATCAGCCAGCTCGGCAAGTACGTGCCGGGCGGGGTCTGGAACGTGGTCGCCGCCGCCGAGCTCGGGGTCGACCACGGCATCGCGCGCCGCACCTCGGTCACGACGACGGCGGTGGCGACCCTCGTCGGCGTCGTCTCCGGGGCCGTCGTCGGCGTCGTCGCCCTCCCGTTCGTCGCCTCCGGCGCCCTCGGGTCGGCCGGCCCGGTGCTGTGGCTGCTGCCCGCCGTCGCCGTCGTCCTGCTGCCGCCCGTGCTCAACCGGTGCGTGGCCTGGGCCCTGCGCGTCGCCCGCCGGCCTCCGCTGGACCGGCCCCTCGGCTGGCGTGGCCTCGGTGCGGCGACGCTGTGGTCCGTCGCCGGGTGGCTGCTCGCCGGCGCGCAGGTCTGGGTGCTGGCCGTCGGGCTCGGGATGCCCGCCGACGCGCGCGGCGTCGCGCTCGCCGTCGGCGGCTACGCCCTCGCCTGGGTCGTCGGTTTCCTCGTCGTCGTGGTGCCCGCCGGTGCAGGCGCGCGCGAGCTGGTGCTGCTCGCCGTCCTCGCCGCCGTGCTGCCGCACGCGGAGGTCCTGCTGCTGGTGCTGGTCAGCCGCGTGCTCGTGACGATCGCCGACCTGGCGATGGCCGGGGCAGGGGCCCTCGCCCGGCCGAGATAGCAGAACTACCTCGGCGCGAGGGGGACTACCTCGGCGGGTGAGGAACTACCTCGGCGCGAGGGGGACTACCTCGACGGGCGGGGCGGTCAGGCGCGCAGGCTGGCGAGGTAGGCCTGGACCGCGTCGTCGGAGGGCAGGAGTCCCTGCTGCTCCGCCTCGGCGAGCCCGGGGGCGGCGGCGTCCTTGTCGGAGAGCTGCGGCGTGAGGGGCGAGCCGTCGCGGGCGGTCGTCGGCCAGTCGATCCCGACGGCCGGGTCGAGAGGGTGGATCCCGTGCTCGCCGCCGGGGTTGTACCCGGTGGAGCACAGGTAGAGGACGGTCGAGCCGTCCTCCAGCGACAGGAACGCGTGGCCGAGGCCCTCGCCGAGGTAGATCGCGCGGCGGTCGACGTCGTCGAGCAGCACGGAGTCCCACCGCCCGAAGGTCGGCGACCCGACGCGGAGGTCGACGACGACGTCGAGGACGGCGCCCTGGGCGCAGGTCACGTACTTGGCCTGTCCCGGCGGGACGTCGGCGAAGTGGATGCCGCGCAGGACGCCGGCGGCGGACACGGAGCAGTTGGCCTGCTGCAGGTCGAGGGGGTGCCCGACGGCGTCGGCGAACGGCCCGGCCTTGAACCACTCGAGGAACACCCCGCGCGGGTCGCCGAACTGCTGCGGGGTGATCTCGTAGGCGCCGGGCACTGCCAGCTCGCGGAACCGCACGGGTGGTGCTCCCTCGGGTGTGTCCGTCGGACGCCCGGTCCCGGCCGCCCCCGCCTAGGATCCTAGGCGTGAGCACCGCCGACGCGCAGACCGTCAGCACACCTGCCAGCACACCTGCCAGCACGTCGCCGCCCGCGCGCCGCCGCTGGCTCGTCGTGGGGGCGGGCGGCATGCTCGCCCACGATCTCCTGGACGTGCTGCAGGAGGCCGGCGCCGACGTCGTCGCGGCCCGCCGCGCGGACCTGGACGTCACGGACGCGGCCGCGGCCGCCGCCGTCGTGCGCGACGTCGACGTCGTGGTCAACTGCGCCGCCTGGACCGCCGTCGACGACGCCGAGACCCAGGAGGACGCCGCCTTCCAGGTCAACGCCCTCGGCGCCGCGCACCTGGCCCGCGCCGCGCGGGCGGCGGGCGCACGTGTGGTGCACGTGTCGACGGACTACGTCTTCGACGGGCGTGCCGGCACCCCGTACGCCGAGGACGCGCCCCTGGCCCCCGTGTCCGCCTACGGCCGCACGAAGGCGGCGGGGGAGTGGGCCGTGCGCGCCGAGGCGCCCGACCACCTGATCGTGCGCACGGCCTGGCTCTACGGCGCCCACGGCGGCTGCTTCCCCCGGACGATGGCGCGGCTCGCGGCCGAGCGCGACGAGCTGACCGTGGTGGACGACCAGGTGGGGCAGCCCACCTGGACCCGGGACCTCGCCGACCTGATCGTGCGCCTCGTCGACGCCGGCGCCCCGGCGGGGACCTATCACGGCACGGCCTCGGGACAGACGTCGTGGTGCGGGTTCACGCGGCGCATCGTGGCGGGCCTCGGCACCGGGACCCGCGTCACCGCCACCACCAGCGACGCCTTCGTGCGACCCGCACCCCGCCCGGCGTACTCCGTGCTCGGCCACGACGCCCTGCGCGCCGCCGGGGTCGACCCGATCGGCGACTGGGCCGCGCGGTGGGACGCCGCCGCGGCGGACGTGCTGGCAGGCTGACCTCGGCCGGCCCCGAAGCTCCCGCCCTCGGTGCCGTCAGTGCCGTCCGTGCAGTCCGTGCAGTCAGTGCCGCCAGTGCCGTCGAGTCCGAAGGAGCGCCTCGTGCCCCCTGCCGTCGCCACCCCGCCCCCGCTCACGCTGTACGGCAGCCTGCGGTGGGACGTCGTGGAACCGCTGCTGCCCGGCGCCGCGGGGCGCGTGCTCGAGATCGGCTGCGGCCAGGGGGCCGTCGGCGTCCGCCTGGCCGCGCGGGCCGCCGCGTACACCGGGGTCGAGCTCGACGCCGACAGCGCCCGCACCGCCGAGCAGCGGCTCGTGGACGCCGGAGCGCCGGGCACGGTCGTGCACGGCCCGCTGGACACGCTGCCCGCCGCCGAGCGGTTCGACCTCGTCTGCGCCTTCGAGGTCATCGAGCACATCGACGACGACGCCGCCGCCCTGCGCGAGTGGGTCGCGCGGCTGCGGCCCGGTGGCACGCTCCTGCTCTCCACCCCCGCGTGGCAGCGTCGGTTCGGCCCCATGGACGAGGCCGTCGGCCACTTCCGCCGGTACGACCCGGCCGTCCTCGTCGCGCTCCTGCGGGACGCGGGACTCCACGACGTCGGCCTGCGCCTGTACGGCGTCCCGCTCGGCTACGCGCTGGAGGCCGCACGCAACCAGGTCGCCCGTCGCCGACCGGGGCTGCGCGACGAGGGCAGCACCGCCGACCGCACGGCCCGCAGCGGCCGGCTCTTCCAGCCGTCGACGGCGGCGCAGGGCACGCTCGTCCGCGCCGCGACCTGGCCGTTCCGGCTCGCCCAGCGGGCGTTCCCCCGCACGGGCACCGGGCTCGTCGCGTGGGGGAGGGCACCGCGCGGCTGACGAGGAGCTCGGGTCAGGGCTCGGGTCAGCGCTCGAGGAGGCCGAGCAGGTACGTGCCGTACCCGGACTTCACCAGCTTCTCGGCGCGCACGCGCAGCTCGTCGTCGGTGAGGAACCCGCGGCGCCAGGCGACCTCCTCGGGCGAGCCGATCTTGAGACCCTGGCGCCGCTCGATCGTGCGGACGTAGTCCGACGCCTCGAGCAGGGAGTCGAAGGTGCCGGTGTCGAGCCACGCGGTGCCGCGGGGCAGCACCTCGACCTGCAGCGTGCCGCGGCGCAGGTACTCGCGGTTGACGTCGGTGATCTCGTACTCGCCGCGGGCGGACGGCTCGAGGTTCCGGGCGATCTCGACGACGTCGTTGTCGTAGAAGTAGAGGCCGGGCACCGCGTAGCTCGACTTCGGCTCGCGCGGCTTCTCCTCGAGCGAGAGGGCGCGGCCGGCGTCGTCGAACTCGACGACGCCGTACGCCGTGGGGTCCGCGACCCGGTAGGCGAAGACGGCGCCGCCCGTGAGGCCGTGGAACCGGGTGAGCTGCCGCCCCAGGCCCGGCCCGTAGAAGATGTTGTCCCCGAGCACGAGGGCGACCGCGTCGTCGCCCACGAAGTCCGCGCCGAGCACGAACGCCTGCGCCAGCCCGTCGGGCTGCACCTGGACGGTGTACTCGATCGACACGCCGAACTCGGAGCCGTCACCCAGCAGGCGCCGGAACTGCTCGGCGTCGTGCGGGGTGGTGATGACGAGGATGTCCCGGATGCCCGCGAGGATCAGCGTGGACAGCGGGTAGTAGATCATCGGCTTGTCGTAGACGGGCACGAGCTGCTTGCTGACGCCGAGCGTGATGGGGTGCAGCCGGGTGCCGCTGCCGCCGGCCAGGATGATGCCGCGCATGGCAGTTCATTGTGCTGCACCTGCCCGGAACCGGCAGGGTGAACTCTGCGGCGACGGGTGCTCAGGCGGTGGGCGTGACGCGCTCGGTGGCCCGCAGCCGGTCGAGCCGCTCCGGGTCGGCGCCGAGCTCGGCCGCGGTCGCCGCGGACAGGAGCACCACGGAGCCGTCGGCGGCCCACGTGGCGAGCAGGTCGCGCAGCAGCTCCCCGAGCGGGCGGTCGCCGTCGACGAGCACGCGCTCGCCCGCCGCCCGCGGGGCGGGCAGCAGGTCGCCGAAGGTGACGGGCCTGGCGCCGGGCGCCTCGAGCGCGACGGCGGCGGTGTCGGTCTCCGGGGCCCAGCCGATGACGTCCCCGTACGTCATGACGGCCGCTGCCGCGTCGACCGCGCCGGGCGGCAGCGCGCCGTCGAACGACCGCGCCAGGGCGGGCAGCGCCACGGCCACGACGTCGGGGGCCCCGGGACCGGACAGGAGGTCGCCCCACGCCTCAGGACGGGAGGTCACGACGACGTCGCCGCCGGCCGCCGGCACGTCGCCGGGGAGCGCCACCGTCGCGCCGGTGCGCCACGCCGCCAGCGCCCACAGGACGCCGCGCCAGTGCGCGGGCACGTCGAGCGTCACGACGGTCCCCGGGGCGGCGTCGAACTCCTCGACGAGGAGGTTGACGGTCTTGTTCACCCAGTTCTGCAGCACGGCCCCGGAGAGCTCCACGCGTTCCCCGCCGTCGCCGTACCAGGTGAGGCGCGGACGACCGGGGTCGGACACGACAAGATCGAGAATCTGCGAGATCGTCGACGGTGTCCGGGGGGCGGCGGGGAGCGGGTTCACGCAGGTCAGCCTACGAGCCGCGGCGCGGCGGCTCCGTCCCCGCATGTGAATGGGCAGTGGAGATCGAGATCACTAGCACATTTCGACTTGACGCCTTCGAAGGACACGCGTGTAATTCCAGGTATGCAGTTTCCGTAAAGAGAACGGCATGGAGGGGCACGCCATGTGGAACTTGCTGGATGGGGACCGGGGGGTCTTCCCGTCTGACGTAGGCCGTGAGCCCGAGCGCGTAGCGCCGGTGCTGCCGTTGTTCGGTGACGCTACGGTCGACGACGAGACTCTCCTCGGGTGGCAGGAACGAGCCCTGTGCGCCCAGACCGACCCGGAGGCCTTCTTTCCCGAGAAGGGCGGGTCCACGCGCGAGGCCAAGAAGGTCTGCACGTCCTGCGAGGTCCGGGCCGAGTGCCTGGACTACGCGCTCGCCAACGACGAGCGTTTCGGCATCTGGGGCGGGCTCTCCGAGCGTGAGCGTCGCAAGCTGAAGCGCCGCGCCGTCTGAGCGCGCGCTGACCGAAGGGATGTCCGGCCCGACACGCACGGGTCGGATATCCCACGACGGGATCGGGGCTCGTCGCATCATGGCGGGCAGGATGACTGCTCCCCACCCGACCCCAGCCCGCCCCGGCGGCGTGGTCGCACCCCCGGGCGCGACCACCGTCGGCGCGCCCGCCACCGCCGCCGGCGACCGGAGGGACGGCACCGCTGCCGCCCCCCTGGTGGTGACCGTGACGGCCGTGGTCGTCACGCGCGGCCGCACCCCCTTCCTCGACGCCACGCTCGACGCGCTCGCCCACCAGGAGCGCGCGGCCGACGAGGTCGTCGTCGTGGACGTCGGTGCCGCGGAGTCGACCGCCCACCCCGACCTGCGCCTCGGCGGCGCCCGCTTCGTCGCGGCGTCGGGGGTCCGCAGCCTCGGTGAGGCGGTCGACCGCGCGAACGCCGTCGTGGGCGTCCCCGAGACCGGCTGGCTGTGGATCCTGCACGACGACTCCGCCCCCGACCCCGACGCCCTGGCCCGCCTGCTGCGCGCCGTCGAGCACTCGAGCGCCGTCGCCGTCGCCGGCTGCAAGCAGCGTCGCTGGCCCGTCGACCCCGACGGGACGCCGGCCGCCGAGGCCAGCATGCTCGTGGAGGTCGGCGGCACGGTGTCGCCGCTCGGCCGGCGGATGACCGGCATCGACGACACGGAGATCGACCAGGGCCAGCACGACGCGCGCGAGGACGTCCTCGCCGTCGGGCTCGCCGGCGCGCTGGTCCGCGCGCACGTGTGGGCTGAGCTGGGCGGTACCGACCCTGAGCTGGGTCCGTTCGGCGACGGGCTGGACCTGTGCCGGCGTGCGAGGCTCGCGGGGCACCGTGTGGTCGTGGTCCCTGACGCGGTCGTGCGGCACGCGCAGGCGTCGCTCCTCGGTCTGCGCGGGCGCCCGAACGCCACCCCGGACCTGGAGACGTCGCGCTACGCGCGCCGCCGCAGCCAGCTGTACCTGCGCCTCGTCGACGCGCCGCTGCCGCTGCTGCCGTTCGTCTGGCTCGCGATCCTGCTGTGGGCGCCGTTCGCGGCCATGTACCGGCTGGCCCTCAAGCGCCCGGCACAGGCCCGCGACGAGCTCGTCGCCGCGGTGGTGACCGCGTTGCGCCTGGTGCCCCTGTACCGGGCTCGCCGGCGCGCCGCCCGTACCCGGCGGTTGCCCCGGCGGGTCCTCGCCCCGCTGCTCGGCACCTGGCGGCAGGTGCTCGCCGAGCGCCGGGACGCCCGCCTGGCCCGGGCCGAGGCGCAGCGCGCCCGCTGGGCACCCACGGACCTGGAGCGCGCGGACCTGCGCCGGCTCGCCCGCACGCGGCGCGTCGTCCTGGGCGTCGTCCTGGTGGCCGTGGTGGCCCTCGACGTCGCGCTCTTCGGGCCGTGGCAGGGCGTGCTCGCCGACGGCGGCCGGGTCGTGGGCGGCGGGCTGCTCCCGGCCCCCGGGAGCGTCGGGGACGTCTGGGAGGCGGCGACCTCCGGCTGGGTGCGCGACGGGCTGGGGGTGCGCGCGGCCGCGGACCCGCTGCTCGTGCCGCTGACGGCGTTCGCCGTGCTCGCCGGTGGCGGGCTCCAGACGGCGGTGAACGCCGTGGTGGTGGCCGCGCTGCCGCTGGCCGCGCTCGGTGGCTGGTTCGCGGCCGGCTCGCTGACGCGCTCGGTCGTCGTGCGCGCCGTGGCCGCCCTGGCCTGGGCGGCGGCGCCCGGCTTGCTCGCGTCGCTGGGCTCGGGCCGGCTGGGCGCCGTCGTCGTGCACCTCACGCTCCCGTGGCTGCTCGTCGCGCTGCTGCGCACCGTGGGGGCGCACGCGCGCGACGTCGTGCACACGCCGACGCGCCGCCGCGGGTCCCTCGGCGCCGCCGGCGCCGCGGGCCTCCTGCTCGCCGTCGCCGTGTGCGCGGCGCCCGTGCTGCTGCCGGTGGCCGCCGTGCTGATCGGCGTCACCGCCCTCGTGGTGCGGCGGTCGTGGCGGTCCCTGCTGCTCGTGCTGCTGCCCGCGGTCGTGGTGCCGCTGCCGTTCTGGGGCGAGGTGCTCGGCAGCTGGTCGGACGGGGGGTGGCGCCTGCTGGTGGCCGAGCCCGGCGCGCCGCTGGCCGCCCAGGGCGCCCCCACCGCCCTCGAGCTGCTGCTCGGCCTGCCGGGGGACACCGTCTGGTTCGAGCGGTGGCTCGGCACGGACGGCCCGCTCGGACGCTTCGCCCTGGTCGGGCCGGCACTCCTCGGCGTGGCCGTCCTCGTCCTCGCCGCCGTCGCCATGGTGCGCCCGCGCGCCGTGCGCGGGGTCCGGCTCGCGTGGCTCGGCGCCGCGGCGGGGCTCGCGACGGCGGTCCTGGCGGTCGCGACCGTCGTGGCGAGCGGCACGGCGACCGACGGCTCGGCCGCGAGCGTGACCGGCTGGCCGGGCGTCGGGCTCTCGGTGCTGCTGCTGGCCCTCGGTGCGGCCGCGGTCACCGCGCTGCCCTCGACCGGACGACGGCAGGTCCCGGCGGCGCCCGTCCGCGAGGAGCACGGCCGGCTGCGGCGGGCAGGGACCGTCGGCCTCGTGGCCGTCGGCGTCGTGGCGCTCGCTCTGCCCGTGGCCCAGCTCGGCTCGTGGGTGCTGGGCTCGACCGGAGGCGGCGCCGTCGGCGACCTGCAGGCCGCGGCGCAGCCGGTGGTGCCCGCCGTCGGCACCCAGATGCAGGCGCCGCCCCGCTCCGCGCGGGTGCTCCAGCTGGACCGGGTCGCGCCCGGCGACGCCGGAGCCTCAGGGGTCGCGAGCGGTGCGACGGTCGTCGACTACACGCTGCTGCACGCCGACGGCACCCGGCTCGAGGACTCGTCGACCGTCGTGCGCGCCCGGGCGGCCGGCGTGCTCGCCGGCCCGGAGCGCACCGACACCGCGCTGCTCGACCAGGTCGTGGCGGAGGTGGCCACCGGCCGGTCCACGGACGTCGCCGACCGGCTCGCCGCGCTCGGGATCGGCGCCGTGCAGGTGCCGGCCGGCGGCGACACGGACCTGGTGACCACGCTCGACCTCGTGCCCGGGCTCGCCCGGGTCACCGAGGAGGGCGCCCTGGTCTGGCGCGTCACCACCGACGGGCCCGCGCCCGGCTGGGCGACGGTGCTGCGGGACGGCGGCGCCGCCGAGGCGCCCTCCCCGTTCTTCGCACCGAAGAGCGCGGTACGCACCCTGCCGTCCGACGGCACCAGCGCGGGCGGGCGCCTGACCGAGGGCGCCGAAGACCGCACCCTGCGGCTCGCCGAGACCGCTGACAGCGGCTGGCACGCGACCCTCGACGGGCGACGGCTGGCGGCCGTCGACGCCGGCGGCACGCAGGCCTTCGCCGTCGGCCCGGACGCCGGCCGGGTGCAGGTCGCCTACGAGTCGCCGCACCGGACCGCGTGGCTCGTCCTCGCGGGCGTGGTGCTGCTCGTGCACGCGCTGCTGGCGCTGCCGGTCGGACGGCGGCGCGGACGATGAGCGCGCGGCGGACCGAAGGACGGAAGACCGAAGGACGACGGACCGGTAGGACGGGGGACGACGTGCGGGACACCCGGGCGCGGCGCGGCCTGCGCGCGACGGCGGCAGCGGTCACGGGGGTGGCGGCCGTCGCGGCGCTGGCCGCCGTGGCCGTCCTGGGCGACCAGTGGGCGCAGTCGTGGACCGGGGCGGAGCAGCGGGCCGTCGCGGCCGGGACGCGCACCGTGGGCGTACAGCCTGCCGACGCCACGCTCGTCTGCCCGACGCCCGTCGCCCTCCCGAAGGGGTCCGACGTCGGCGACTCGCAGTTCGCCGCGGCCCCCGTGCCGACGACGACCAGCCTCGGCGCGATCGTGCTCGGTGACGCCGCGGGCGAGGCGCGCACGACCGGCCTCGGCGGCAAGGGCGCGACCCCGTTGGCCACGGGAGACGCCGCGGCGGCGCTGCAGGGCGACGTGAAGGGCACCCGCGTGCTGCGGGCGACCCCCGAGGCGGACGCGCCGTTCCGTGCCGCGGGCACCCTCGCCTCGGTCACGACGCAGGGCGACCTCCGAGGCCTGGGCGCTGGTGCGTGCGCCGCGCCGTCGACGTCGCAGTGGCTGGTGGGCGGGGGCACCGAGGTGGGGGAGACGGCGACGCTCACCGTGCAGAACCCCTCGGAGCGGCCCGCGACCGTCGCTCTCGACGTCTACGGGCCCCAGGGGCCCGTGGCGCTCGGCGGCAGCGGCGCGTTCACCGTCGCGCCGCACGACCAGGTCACGACGCCGCTCGGCGCGGTCGCCCCCGAGCAGGACCGGCTCGCCGTGCACGTGCGGGCGTCGGGGGCGCGGGTGACGGCGTCGCTGCAGACGCAGGCGATCGACGGGCTCCTGCCCGCCGGTGTCGACGTGGTGACGACGGGTGCGGCACCGCGCGAGACGTTCGCGGTGGGCGCCGTGCTGAGCCGGGGCGAGGCCGTGGACGACCCGCACGCGCCGCGACTGCGCGTGCTCGCGCCCGGGGACGTCGGCGGGACCGCGCGGGTGAGCGTGTACGGGCCCTCCGGGCCGGTCGTGCTGCGCGGGGCCGACGAGGTGGAGCTGGAGCCGGGCGTCGTGTCCGACCTCCCCCTGGGCGGGCTGCCGGCGGGCGCCTACTCGGTGGTCGTCGACGCCGACGTGCCGGTCGTGGGAGCCGCGCGCACGGACCAGCCCGGCGAGCA
Source organism: Isoptericola sp. NPDC055881 (assembly GCF_053615895.1). NCBI lineage: Bacteria > Bacillati > Actinomycetota > Actinomycetes > Micrococcales > Promicromonosporaceae > Isoptericola > Isoptericola sp. NPDC055881. The sequence continues at coordinate 22,822 of NZ_JBSHCR010000014.1, read as the reverse complement.
GCCCGCGGACTCGGTGGTGGACGGCACGCCATACGACGTGGCGTGGTCGGCGGGGCAGCCGCTGGCGGTGTCGGGCGAGGCCGGCCCGGCGGGGCAGCTGGGCGTGCCGGGCGGGGTGCGGACCGGGGTCGTGCTGTCGGCCGCGCCCGCGGACCGGGACCCCGACTCCGACCCGACGGGCACGGTGCCGGTGACGCTACACGCCTACGACGCGGCGGGGGCCGAGATCGGCAGCACGGACGTCGACCTCACCGCCGGGCAGACGACCGCCGTGGCGCTGGTCAACGTCGTCGACGAGGGCACCGTGCCTGCGGGCGTGAGCGTGGACCGCGGCGAGGCCGCGGGCGGTGACGTGGCTGTCACCTGGGCGGCGCTGCTGCGCGCGGACGACGGGACGGCGACCACGGGGAGCCTCGTGGCCTCGGTCGCGCCCACTGCGGCGGTCACCACGCCCGGCGCGGTCGACGTCCGCGCCGTGGACGCCGCGGGCTGACGCGACCTGTCAGCACCACGTCGGGCATCGGCGGCCCGGAAAGCTGTCAGAACCACGTCCGGGCATACCCCTTCCTGGCTCTGACAACGCGGCGGCCCGGAGAGTTGTCAGAACCACGTCCGGGCATACCCGGCCCTGGGTCTGACAACTTCCCGGCCAGGGGTAGTGGGCAGGCGTGCCCGGTCAGGAGTCGTAGCCCGGGTCGATCTCCTCGGGCGTGCGGGCCAGCAGGTGCGCCACCTGCTCGACGACGACGTCGCGCACGAGGTCGGCCCGGTCGGCGTCGTCGGCGGCCCGGAACTCCACCGGCCGCCGGTAGACGACGACGCGCGCCGACCGTCCGGACTCGGCGGGGAAGCAACGGCCCAACGGGACGCCGTCGCTCTCCCACGGCGCGGGCTCCGAGGGCGGCACGTCCTCGACGGCGAACTCGGTGCCGGCGAGCTGCGGCCCCCAGCGCCGCTGCAACGTCTCGACGACGTCCACGACCAGGTCGTCGAACTGTTCCGCCCGAGTCCGGTGGGCCGGCATCCCCGGCGGCAGCAGGGGGCCGCGCACACCGCGCCCGCGCCGGTCGCGCCGGCGGGTCGGGGGCACGGCTCCCGCGCCCGGCAGGCCAGGAGCGGGCTCGGGCGAGGAGCTGGCGACGTGGTGCACCCGACGAGCGTAAGCCGCCCCGGCCCGGGTCACGGTGCGGTCACGACGACGGCGGTGCGGCGAGCCCTGCACGCCGGCACCCGGCCGCGGCGTATTCTCCCCGACGTGAGATCGGTGAGGCAGTGCTCGCGCACGGCATGCACGCATGCCGCCGTCGCGACGCTCACGTACGTGTACGCGGACTCCACGGCCGTGCTGGGTCCGCTCGCGCAGCACGCCGAGCCGCACAGCTACGACCTGTGCGCGGATCATGCCGAACGGCTGACCGCGCCCCGCGGGTGGGAGGTCGTGCGACTCACCCCCGCCTTCGAGGAGCCGGCGCCGTCCCCCGACGACCTGTCCGCCCTGGCGGAGGCCGTCCGCGAGGCCGGCCGGGTCCGGCAGGAGCCCGCGGGCGAGCCCACGTCGGTCACCGAGACGGCGCGCCGCGGCCACCTGCGCGTGCTGCGCGAGGCCGACTGAGAGGCCGACTGACCGGAACGCCCGCCTCCGCGCTCAGGGCACCCAGGCGCACACGGCGTGGCCGGAGCCGGACAGCCGCAGCGCCCCCGCGTCGTGCGGGACGAAGACGGACGCGCCCCGGCCGAGCGACGCCGGCGCGGCGCCGTGCGCCGCGGTGACGGTGAGGTCGCCGGACAGGCACAGCACGATGCGCGGCCCTTCCGCAGGCAGCTCCACGTCCTCGGCGGGGTCGACGTCCGCCAGCGTGAGGGCGAACTCGCGGACCGGCGCCCGGTAGGTGCTCACCTGGCCCCGCCCGCCCGCGGCGCGGGTGCGGGGCGGCTGCGGCGGCCGCGGGACGAACGAGGCGCACTCCAGGAGCGCCTCCTCGTCCACCCGCTTGGTGGTGAGCCCGGCGCGCAGCACGTTGTCCGACGACGCCATGACCTCGACACCCAGCCCCGACAGGTAGGCGTGCACCTCGCCCGCCGGCAGGAACAGCCCCTGCCCCGGGTCGAGCGTGACGCGGTTGAGCAGCAGCGACGCCAGGGACCCGGGGTCGCCGGGGTGCTCGGCGGCCAGCTGCAGCACGGTCGCGTCGGCGCGCGACGACGGCGAGCCCGCGGCCAGTCGCGCCGCCACGGCTGCCACGGTCGTCGCGACGTCCTCGGGCGTGCCGGGGTCGCGCCGCGCGGCGACGAGGCGGGTGAACGCGGCGCGCACGCCGCCCGGTGAGCGGTCGGCGGCGAGCAGCGCGCGCACGTCGGCCACGAGGACGCCGTCGAGCCCGTCGAGCAGGTCGAGGACGGCGCGGGGCGCGCGGAACCCGGCCAGACCCTCGAACTCGGTGAGGGCCACCACCATCTCGGGCTTGTGCTGGTCGTCGTGGAAGGAGCGGCACGGGTCGCCGGGCGCGAGCCCCTGGCGGTTCTCGCGGTTGTACCCCGCCCGGGCGGCGTGCGGCTTGGGGTGCACCTGGAGCGACAGCGCGCGGTCCGCGGCGAGCACCTTCAGCAGGTAGGGGAGCCGCGGGCCGTACTCGTCGGCGACCCGGCGGCCCAGCATCGCGTCGGGCGCCGAGCGCACGAGCTCGAGCAGGGTCCCGCCGGGCCCCGCCACCCGGGACGGGGCGCTGGGGTGCGCGCCGAGCCACAGCTCCGCGTCCGGGGCGTCGCCGGGGACCGTGCCGAGCAGCTCGGCGAGCCGCGTGCGCGAGCCCCAGTCGTAGTGCTGGACGGTGTTCTCCAGCGGGTAGAGCTCGGGCACGGTGCCCACCCTTGCACATGCGCGCCCCGCAGGGCCTGGGGGCAGGGAAGATCCACCCGCCCCGGCCGCACCCGGGCACGTACGCTGTGGGGCGTGACGATCGACCTGGCCACCATCATCAAGGCGTACGACGTGCGCGGGACCGTGCCGGACCAGCTCTCGCCGGAGGTGGCCCGCGCGATCGGCGCCGCGTTCGCGCGCGTGGTCGCGCAGCCGGAGGGTGCGCGGCAGGTCGTCGTCGGGCACGACATGCGGGAGTCCGGCCCCGAGCTCGTCGAGGCGTTCACGGCGGGGGTCACCGCCGCCGGGGTGGACGTCGTGCGGATCGGCCTGTGCTCGACCGACGGGCTCTACCACGCGTCGGGCGCTCTCGACGCCCCCGGGGCGATGTTCACCGCCTCCCACAACCCCGCCGTCTACAACGGGATCAAGCTGTGCCGCGCCGGCGCGCGCCCCGTCGGGCAGGACACCGGCCTGTCGGAGGTGCGCGAGCTCGCGCAGCGGCTGCTCGACGACCCGGCGGGCCCCGGCACGGACCAGGCCGCGCCGGGCACGGTCCGCGACGTCGACACCCTGGCCGACTACGCCGCGTTCCTGCGCGGGCTCGTCGACGTGTCGGGCATCCGCCCCCTCAAGGTCGTCGTGGACGCCGGCAACGGCATGGCCGGCCACACGGTGCCCGCGGTGCTCGGCACCGCGGCCGGGCTGCCCGCCCTGCCGCTCGACGTCGTGCCGCTGTACTTCGAGCTCGACGGCAGCTTCCCGAACCACGAGGCCAACCCCCTCGACCCGAAGAACCTCGAGGACCTGCGGGCGGCCGTCGTGGAGCACGACGCCGACCTCGGCCTCGCGTTCGACGGCGACGCCGACCGCTGCTTCGTCGTGGACGAGCACGGCGACCCCGTCTCGCCGTCCGCGGTGACGGCCCTGGTGGGGCTCCGCGAGGTGGCCAAGGAGCTCGCGGCAGGCCGCACGCCCACGGTGATCCACAACCTCATCACGTCCCGCGCCGTCCCCGACCTGCTGCAGGCGGCGGGGGCGACGACGGTCCGCACGCGCGTGGGCCACTCCTTCATCAAGGCGCAGATGGCGCAGCACGACGCCGTCTTCGGCGGCGAGCACAGCGCGCACTACTACTTCCGCGACTTCTTCTTCGCGGACACGGGCATGCTCGCGGCCCTGCACGTGCTCGCGGCGCTCGGCGAGCAGCCGCACCCGCTGTCGGTGCTGGCGGAGATGTACTCCCCGTACGTGGCGTCGGGGGAGATCAACTCCACGGTGGCGGACGCCGCCGCGGCGCGGGAGCGGGTGCGCGACGCGTACGCCGCCGCGTACCCGCAGGCCGACGTCGACGAGCTCGACGGGCTGACCGTGGCGCACTGGGACGGCCACCCGCAGTGGTGGTTCAACCTGCGGGCGTCCAACACGGAGCCGCTGCTGCGGCTCAACGTCGAGGCGGCCGACGGGGACATCATGGTGAAGGTGCGCGACGACGTCCTGTCGCTCGTGCGGCAGACGGAGGACGCATGAGCGACAGCACGAGCGAGGCCCCCACGATCGACCCGTGGGTGCGCAGCATCCTGCGCTGCCCGGTGACGGGCGCGGAGCTGGTCGACGCCGTCGGCCCGGACGGGGAGCAGGAGCTGCGCTCGACGGACCCCGAGCGCCCGCTCGCGTACCCGGTGCGCGACGGCATCCCGGTGCTGCTGGAGAGCGACGCGCGCCCGCTCTGACCCGCTGCGACCACCCCGCGACCACCACCGCGACCACCCCCGCGACCACCCCCGCGACCACCGCGCGACCACCACGCGACCACCACGGGGCGGCCCGGCCGCGAGCCTCTGCCGGGCTGCTGGGAGAACGCGCGCGGAGCACGTCGTGGCCCCCAGATGAACAGTCGATGAGCAGCCGGTGATCAGGCCGGATTCCGGCCTTGCGGCGGCCATCCGGTGCCTACGCTCGCGCCGTGCCGACTCACGCCGCCGCCGCTCGACCCGCCCAGCCGGGCGCGTCCCGTGCCGCCTCCCGCGCAGCCCGTCCCGGACGCCGTCTGCGCCTGTTCCACTTCGACATCAAGACGTACGGGAACTACGGCGACACGCTGCTGTTCGAGGCCGTCCGTGAGACCTTCGAGGGCTTCGCCGGCGGCGCGTGCTTCGAGGTCGCGGGCAGCCGGTCCCTGCGCGACCCGGTGGGGCCGAAGCTGGTCGACCACATCAACGAGCACTTCGACGCCGTCGTCGTGGGTGGCGGCGGCCTGTTCCTGCGCGACACCAACGCGAACGCGCGCTCCGGGTGGCAGTGGAACATCTCCCTGGAGCAGCTGCGCCGGATCGAGGTCCCGATCGTCGTCTTCGCCGTCGGGAACAACCGGTTCATCGACCAGGAGGACTTCGCGGAGCCGTTCCGCGAGCACCTCAACCTGACGCTCGACAAGTCCGTGTTCTTCGGGCTGCGCAACCACGGCTCCGTGCGCACCATCCGGGAGTACGTGGACCACGACCCCGAGCGCGTCACCTACCAGCCGTGCCCCACGACGATCTCGTCGTACCTGTTCCCCGACCTGTACCGGGAGCAGCTCGACACCGGCGACGGCAAGGTGCTCGCCGTCGAGTCGATCATCGGCAAGCGGCAGGTCGCGGCGGGCTTCGACCGGGACCGCGTCTACGCCGACCAGGCGGACGTGCTCGCTCGCCTGAAGGGCGAGGGGTGGCGGCTGGTGAGCGTGCCGCACGCGCGCGCCGACATGACGTTCCACGAGCTGCTCGCCGAGCGCGGGCTGGTCGACGACGCACGCGTGCTGTGGGGCCGCCGCGACGTCCTGTTCACCGGGCTGGAGGCCCTCGCCGACCTCCCGGTGATCCTGGGGACCCGCGGGCACGCCCAGATGGTGCCGTTCGGCATGGGTGCGATCCCGCTGTCGCTGTACGTGCACCACAAGACGCGCTACTTCGCGACCGACATCGGGCACGCGGAGTGGGCGCTCGACCCCCGCGCCGAGACCTTCACCGACGACCTCTACCGCACCGTGCACGACGTCACGGAGCGGCAGGCCGCGCTGCGTGACGAGCTCGCCGTGACGCGCCGGGGCCTGTACGACACGACCCTGGCGAACCTCGCGACCATCTACGAGCGGCTCGCCGGCGTGGCCGTCGCGCCCTCCTTCACGCCCCTGACGCCGAAGGAGCGTCGGCTCGCGGCCCGCACCTACGACGCGGCCCTCGAGAAGGCCAAGGCGGAGGAGCGCCTGCGGACCAAGGACCGCGAGCTGGGCGCCAAGGACCGCGAGCTCGGGGTCAAGGAGCGGGAGCTGGGTGCCAAGGACGCGCAGATCCGCTCGCTCGGCAGCGACCTGCAGCAGGTGCGCGCGACGCTGCGGGCCGTCCGGGAGTCCGTCCCGCAGGGCTCCGTCGTGCGCCGCGCCGCCCGCCGGGCGCGCCGGCTGGTGCGGCCCCGCTGAGGCCCGTCCGGCGCCGCCTGACGGCGCCCGCGCACCCCGCACCTCCCCAGCACCCCGAAGCACCCCGACCCGGCGCGGCACGGAAGGATCGAGCAGGACGGATGACGAGCACCACGACAGGCCCGACGACGCGGGCCGGCGCGCCGTCGCGCGCGGAGCGGCGGCGGCGCAACGCGGCCGCCGTGGCCGTGCTGCGCGAGGTGGCGCGGCCCGCCGAGGTCCTGCGCCAGGCGGGCTCGCCGCGCTCGCGGACCGGGTGGCGGCTGCGTCTCGGGCTCTGCGGCTGGGAGAGCGTCGAGGGCCTGGTCCCCGCGGCGCGCGAGGCGGCCGCGGCCGCGATCGACGGCTGCCGCCCCGAGGAGGCGCGCCCGCTGGTCGACCTGTTGCTCGCGGCCCCCGGCGCGGGGCCCGCCGCCGTCGAGCTGGCGGGGTGCCTGCGGGCCCTCGACGGCGACGACGAGGGCGCCGCCGCGCTGCTCGCCGCCGCGGCCACGGGGTCCGTCCGGGAGCGCGCCGCCGCCGCGTGCGCGCGGGTGGCGGACCTGCGCCGGGCCCTCGCGCTGCGGGCGGTGGTCGACGCCCGTCCCGTGGACGGCGCCCGGGTCGGTGCGGCGCGCCGTGCCCTGCTCGCCGCGCCGTGGCGCTCCCCGGGCGCGGTGGAGGCCGCGGCGGTGCGGTACGTCGCCTGCGCGGTGGCGGACGGCGACGTGCGCGACCTCGACGGGCTCGTCGGACCGCTCCTCGACGGCGGCGCGCTGCACGTCTCGGAGCTCGACGCTCCCGGCGTCGCGCACCTCGTGGCACGCGCGACGGTCCTCGCCGACGACGCCGACCACGACGGCGCCCTGCACCTCCTGCGCGGGCTGCCCGCGCTGCCCGAGGCGCTGACCGGCCCCGCGCTGCTGCTGCTCGCCCGGCTCCTGACCGCGACCAGCCGCTACGCCGAGGCCCGCACCCTCCTGGCGGTGGCGGGGAGCGCCGACGACGAGGCGACCGCCGCGGCCGCGCACCTGCAGGCCGCGCGCGTGGCCTGGGTGACGCACGACCACGACGGCGTCCGCGCCGAGACGGACCTCGCGCTCGCCGCCGGGGCGCCCGCCCGGGCGGTGCGGGGGCTGCGGCGCGACGCCCTCCACCCGCGCACCCCCGCCCCCGACGACGCCCCCACGGACGGCGTCGGCCACGTGGCGTTCTACGTCGACCCCGGCGGCAACTTCGGTGACGTGGCCCTCCCGCTCGCCGTGCGCGAGGCGGTCGAGGACGCCGCCGGACCGCGCACCTGGGTGCCCTTCCACGCGCACCAGCTCTTCGACGCCGACCGGGTCCGCGTCGCGAACGCCCAGCGCGCCCTCGTCGTCGGGGGCGGCGGCCTCTTCCTGCCGGACACCGCGCCGAACGGGCACAGCGGCTGGCAGTGGAACGTGCCGGCGGCGTCCCTGGCGGCGCTCGACGTCCCCCTGTTCGTCTTCGCCGTGGGCTACAACCTCTTCGACGGGCAGGAGTTCCACGGCGCCCGGTTCCGCGACGGGCTGGTGGCGCTGGCCCGGCGCGCGGAGCTCGTGGGGCTGCGCAACCACGGCTCGATGGAGCGCGTGCGCGCGCTGCTGCCCGACGACCTGGCCGGCCGCGTGCGGTTCGTGCCCTGCCCCACGACCGTGTACGAGCGGCTGCACCCCGACCTGCCCGCCGCCGAGACCGGCACCGGCCGGGTCCTCCTCAACGCGGCGTTCGACCGGTCCGCCCGCCGGTTCCAGGGCGGCTACCGGACCTTCCTCGCCCAGGTGCGTGACGTCGTCGCCCGGGCGAGCACGGCGGGCGCCGAGGTCCGGGTCGTCGCCCACACCCGCGGCGACACCCGGCTCGCGCACGACCTGCGCGACGCGCACGGGCTCGACCTGCCCCTCGACGAGCTGCACCTCATGGACCCCGGCGAGGCGTTCGGCGTCTACCGGCGGGCGTCGCTCGTCGTCGGCATGCGCGGGCACGCCACGATGATCCCGTTCGGCCTGGGCACCCCCGTGCTGAGCCTCGTCTCCCACCCGAAGATGCGCTACTTCCTCGACGACGTCGGCCGCCCCGGGTGGGGTTTCGACGCCCGGGACCCGCGGCTGGGCCCCCGGCTCGCCGAACGGGCGCTCGACGTCCTCGCCCGCGAGCAGGAGTACCGCGACGACGTGCGCGCCCTGCAGCTCGACCTGCTCCCGCACGTCCAGGACGCCGCCGGACGCGTGGCCGCCGCCCTCGGCGCCCCCGCCCGGACGACGACGCCGGTGCCCACCTCGGCGCCCACCCCGGCGCCCACCACCACCGTGCCCCACCGGCACTGACAGCACCGACCAGCAGCACCGCCCAGCAGCACCGCCCAGCAGCACCGACCAGACAGGAGCCCTCGATGCCCACCATGCGGAGCGTCCCGCTCGGCCGAGAGCCGGGCGACCCGGAGATCGCATCCTTCGCCGACCTCGTCGACCGGCCGCTGCTGATCGTCGGCAACGGCCCGTCGTCCGCCATGCCGCCCTACCGCCGGATCCCGGCCGACGTGGTGGTCTTCCGGATGAACTGGTTCTTCCTGGAGAGCAACTACCACTTCGGCGACCGGGTCGACGCGTGGTTCAGCGCCGTCCCGCACGAGCGCCTCGAGAAGCTGCTGCAGGACGAGATCCGCTCCGGCCGCTACGACGTGCAGCGCATCGCCTCGCCCATGCGCCACGCCGCGCACCGCGACGGCGACAAGTACGGGCTCGAGCCGCTCACCGACGTCGTCGAGCTGGACTCGTGGGCCGTGCCCGCCCGCAACCCGCGGCTCGCACGGCACTTCATGAGCCGCCCCGGCCTGCCCACGACCGGGATGCAGGCCCTGGCGTTCGGCCTCGGCGTGGGCTTCCGCGAGGTCTACCTGGCCGGCATCGACCTGTACGAGTCCAAGGACGTCCGCTACGGGTACACGATGCCGCAGGTGGCCGACCTCGGGCTCCAGGCCAAGGACGCCGCGCCCGGCTACGAGGCGGCGCACGGGCTCGACACCGACATCGCGTTCCTGCGCTCGTGCCTCGCCGCCTACCCCGACGCCACCGTCCGCTCGGTGAGCCAGTCCGAGATGCTGCACCTGTACGTGCCGCCCGCCGAGGACCTGCCGGCGGACCGCCCGGCCCTCACGCCGGGGGAGACCGTCGGCGCCACGAAGGACACGGTCGAGATCGAGCTGCCCGCCACCGAGGGGGTCCAGGCGCTCACCGTGCCGAAGGTGGACGGCCCGCTGTGGAAGGAGGTCGACGGCCGCCGGTGCGCCTACGTGACCGTCGTCTCCGGCTCCTACCACCACGGCGCGCGGGCGCTCGCGAACTCGCTCCGCCGGGTCACCGACGTGCCGCTCGTCGCGCTGTGCACCCCCGACGCGGACAAGGCTGCGCTCGCGGCGAGCGGCATCCTCACCCTCGACGTCCCGCCGATCGCGAACCCGATCCTGCGGGGCGGCGCCCGGGGCGGTCGCCGCCAGAAGGTGCAGGAGCGGTTCGCGGCGACGTACACCAAGCTGCACGTCTTCCGGCTCGACTTCCTCGACCGTGCCGTCTACGTCGACAGCGACGCCGTGGTCAGGCGGAGCATCGACGACCTGTTCGCGGGGGACGACTTCGCCGCCGTCCCGGACGCCGGCCTCGACGCGCCGAACCCGGACGTCTTCAACTCCGGGGTGTTCGCGTTCACGCCGTCGTACGCGATGTTCGAGGCGATGATGGCCCGCCTGGCGCACACGCCGTCGTACGACGGCGGGGACCAGGGCTTCCTCAACGTCTTCTTCGACTCGTGGCGAGCGCTGCCGCCGGAGAACAACACCACCAAGCGGATCTTCTCGCACCACCCGGCCCTCTTCCACGACGAGGACGTGCGGGTGCTGCACTACGTCGGCAAGAAGCCGTGGGAGCCGGCGGGCGGGGACGACCGCTACGACACCCTCGACCTGGAGTGGCTCGACTACCTGGGCGACACCGAGAAGAACGAGCTGATCCGCGACCTGCGCCGCCAGACCGACCTGTCCACGACGGTCGCCGCACCGCCGGCCGAGGTGCTGCGGACGGTGAAGGCGCACCTCGCGGCCGGCCGGGCCGAGCCCGCCGCACGGCTGCTCGGCGAGACGGCGCGCAAGCGCCGCCTCACCACCGCCGAGCAGCGCCAGCTCGCCGTCGCGAGCATGCGGCTCGGCCGGCGCCGTGACGCGCTGCGCACGCTCGAGCGGGCCAAGGGCCCCGTCGCGACGGTCGCGGTCGGCAGCGGCATCCTCGCGCAGTACTACCGCAACCGGAGGAAGTGACGATGGCTCGCTGGCTCATGGCATCGAAGGCGGCACCGAGAGCGGCGTCGAGGGCAGCACGCAAGGTCCGCAGCGTGGCGGAGGAGCACCTGCCCCCGCACCTCGGCCCCGCCCTGCTGACCCGGGACTGGGACACGCTCGCCGCGCACGCGGGCACGACGTCGAAGGACGCTCGCCTCGCCGCCGCGCTCACCGGCCTGCGAGCCGGGGCGGACGCCGAGGTCCTCGCCGCGCAGCCCGAGGAGCCGGGGGAGGCGCTGCGCTACCTGGGCGACGTCGCCCGGTGGCGCCTGGGGACGCTCGCCGCGGCCCGGGGGGCCGAGTTCGCGGACGCCTTCGGACGGCTGCACCGTGCCGACGTGGTGACGGTCGCGACGATCCAGAAGTCGGGCACCCACTGGATGCGGTTCTTCCTCACGAACTACGCGCGCGCCCTCGCCGACCCGGACGTGAGCCGCCCGATCTCCTACCCGCAGCTGGTGCAGGACTTCTACGGCAACAACCGGTGGCAGGTGTTCCGCGAGGCGGAGCCGTACCGCACGCCGACCACCCTGCTCGCGGCGCACGGCGTCTCCGACGTGACGATGCAGCACTTCCGGCACGACCTCGACCCGTTCGTCTTCTCGCCGGGCCGCAAGATCATGCTGTACCGCAACCCGCTCGACTACGTCGTGTCGCTGTACCACTACACGATCAAGCAGCGGCCGCAGCACCGCGACGACGCGGCGCACCCGCGCGACGTCATCGAGCGCATGCTCGACGTGTACGCGCTGCACTACCTCACCCTGGACAGCTACCGCGACGACCCGGACGTGCACGTCGCCTCCTACGAGTCGCTCAAGGAGGACCCGGGGCTCCGGTTCCGGGAGGTCGTGCGGTTCCTCGGCCTGCCCCTGGTGGACGACGCCGTCGACCGCGCCCTCGCGCTGTCGGACATCTCGGTCGTGCGCGCCATGGAAGAGCAGACCGGCCGGTCGATGGTCGTGAAGCTGGACGGCTACTTCACCCGGGACGGCTCGATCGGGCAGTGGAAGCAGTTCTTCGACGACGCCGACGTCGAGCGGGCGCGCCGCGTCCTCGCCGGGCACGGGATCGACCTCGACGCGTTCACCGTCGACGGCTGAGGCGGCGGCGCGGTCAGGACACCGCCGTGACCTTGGTGATCCAGGCCGCGGGCATGGACCCCGCCGTCGTGCGGGCGCCGATCCTCGACCGCATCGCGTCGGCCTTGCCCGTGACCTTGGCGATCTTGCCCCCCGACGACGTCGCGGTGAGCGTCCGTACCTGCCCGCTCGACCAGGTCGCGGTGACCTTGATCGACTTCACGTCCGGGAGCCCGAACAGGGTGCGGGCCTGCGCCTGCGTGAGCCTGCGGGTCCACGACGCGTACGAGTTCCCGGGCGCGGCCTTGCTGTACGGGTCCGCGACCGACCGCTCGTAGGGGATGGTCGCGGACCACACGTCCTCCGAGCTCGCCGTCCGCCCCCCGCTCGAGGAGTAGTAGTGGGCCGCGACCGGGACCCCGCCGTACGTGAGCACCCGCGCCTCGGTGCTGCTGCGCAGCGTAGCGCGGACCGCCGACACCCAGACCTTGCCGTACCGGCCGTCCGTGCCCTCGTTCTCCTTCTTCCAGCCCGAGTAGTACTGGTCGCGCACGTCGTCGACGACGTTGCAGCGGCAGGCGTCCCGGACCGTCGACCTCGACATCGCGTACGAGCGGGCGGTGATCGCCTGCGCCGACAGCGCGGCCTTGCCCCCGTTGAGCCCCCACGACGACGGCATCTCCGCGATCCCGTACAGGTACTCGGTGTTGAGCAGCACGTCGTTGGTGATGTTGGGGAAGCCCTGGCGTGCGGTCGCGGTCAGCCGGCCGTGACGGTACGACCCGTGCGCCCCCGCGACCGTCGCCACCGCCTTCGGGCCCGACGGCTGGTAGTACCGCGTGCCGGACCAGTGGATGCGCAGCAGGCTGCCGTAGTACCGGGTGCCGTTGACGGTGATGCGCGACCGTCCGCCCGCCGTGGTGGCCACGGTGAACGTCTCCGTGCCCGACCCGTGCGCCAGGGTGGTCCCCTCCGGGCTGCGCAGGCGCCAGTTCCCGCCAGTGACGGTCACCGTCGTCGACGCCTTGCGGTCGCCGTACGCGGTCGAGCCGCCCGGGTCCGGGCCGAAGACCTGCACGAGGGTGCTGTAGGGCGTCGTGCGCCACGCCACCGCGGCGTTCTGGTAGTAGTAGGCGAGGATGTCGCGCCCCGCCGTCGTGCCCTGGCGCGCCATCTGATACGCGCCGTACTGCGGCATCCCGACCCCGTGGCCGAAGCCCGAGCCGGTCAGCGTGAACGAGCGCGGCACCGCGGCCTGGGCCGACGTCGCGGCCACCGTCCCGCCACCGAGCGCCACCAGCGCAGCCACCGCCGCGGCGAGCACGCGGCGTGCTGTCCGTGGTCGACGGCGCGCGGCCCCCCGGCCGGCGCGCGCGTCCGTGCGATCGTCGTCGATCATCGTGAACACCCCCTCCGATCACTGTGCCCCAGGGGTGAGCGCCCAGCATCCGGAACGCTCGCCCGCTCAGGGTGCCGGTGGGCGAGACACCCCTTACCGTCGAGCGGGTCAGGTGCCCGGCGCGACCATGGTGGACGAGCGGAGACGAGCATGACGGCGACGAGCATGGCCCGAAGGACGGTCCGGACCGTCGCCACGACGACGACCGTCGTGGCCCTGGCCCTCGCAGGAGTCCTCCTGCCGACCGTGTCCCTGCCGGTCCCGGAGGCGCACGCCGTGGCCCCGGACGTGGAGCACGTGCCCGTGCGCGGCATCGACCGCGACGCCCGGCACCAGAAGGGCGCGCTCGACGACGTCGTCGGGCACGACCACGAGGACTCCCCGAGGTCCGAGACCGCGAAGAAGGTCGCCCCCGACGGCGACACGACGGCGCTCCCGGCCACCGAGCCGGACGAGGGCGAGCTGGCGGCGCTCAGCGAGCGCACGAGCACGCAGGACTTCTTGGTCGCCGGGGTGACCTGGGACGAGTCGACGTCCGCCGAGGTCACCGAGGTGGCGGTGCGGGTGCGCGAGGACGGCCGCTGGACCGCGTGGCAGTCCCTCGGGCTGGACGGCGTGACCGTCGACGGGGGCCGCGCCGGCACCGAGCCGATCGTGTCGACGGGCGCCGACGGCGTCCAGGCCCGCGTGCGCACCGCGGACGGGTCCTCGCCGCGCGGCCTCCAGGTGGACGTCGTCGACCCTGGCACGTCCCGCGCCGACGCCTACGTCGGCGGCTCCGCCCCGGCGTCCTCCGCCGACGCGGGCACCGGTTTCGAGATCCGGCCCTCGGTCGTCACGCGGTCCGCGTGGGGCGCCGACGAGTCGCTCGCCGGCCGCTGGCCCGAGACGTCGAAGACCCTCAAGGCGATCTACGTGCACCACACGGCCGGGACGAACAGCTACAAGGAGAGCCAGTCCGCGGCGCTGGTCCGCGGCATCTACGCGTACCACACGAAGTCCCGCGGCTGGCCGGACATCGGCTACCAGTTCCTCGTGGACAAGTTCGGCAACATCTTCCAGGGCCGCAAGGACGCGCGCGTGGACAACCCCATCGGCGCGCAGGCCGGCGGGTACAACACGGGCACGATCGGCGTGTCCGCGATGGGCAACTTCGACACCGCCCAGCCCACCAGCGCCCTGCTCTCCGGGATCACCAAGGTGATCGCCTGGAAGGCGTACCAGTACAAGATCAACGCCAAGGGCACCACGAACCTCCTGACGGGCGGCAGCACCGGTACGGGGACCCGGGCAAGACCCGGCACGTGGGTGCGGGTACCGACCGTGCTCATGCACCGCACCACCAACGAGACGGCCTGTCCCGGGCGCTACCTGGCCGCGAAGATGTCGTCCCTGCGCAGCGCGGCGGAGTCCCGCAGGCAGGCGGCGATCAAGAAGTACGGCCCGATCCGGTGGGCGGTCGGCGCCCCGGCGCGGTACGCCCCCACGACGGCGCAGTCGCCGGTGCAGTGGTCCACGCGGGCCACGTACCGGTGGAAGCCGGTGTCCGGGGCCCGCTACTACCAGGTGCTCTACCGCCAGGCGCACTGGAGCTCCGACCTGCCGAGCACCAACTACTGGCGCGTGCTCAAGTCGGCCACGACGGCCCGGTCGGTCACCGTCGACCTCGACCGGGGTCAGGCGATGCAGATCGCGGTCCGGGCCGTCAGCAAGAACTACCACCGGGGGCCCATGACCACCCTGGTGTGGACGAGCACGACGATCATGCCGAAGTCGTGGTCGATCTCCAGCGCGTGGTCCAAGGTGCACCACACGGCCTACTACGGCGACTACGCGTACCAGACCGCGAAGGGCGGGGCCACGATCAGCCTCAAGAGCGCCAACCAGGTGCACCGGGTGGTCGTGCGGGGGGCCACGGCGCCCGGCGACGGCAAGCTCCAGGTGCTCGTGGGCGGCAAGGTGCGTGGCACGTTCGACTTCAACAAGCCGTCGGACGGCGACCGGATCTTCTCCCTGACCCTCTCCGGGCACGTCGACGGGACGGTCACCCTCCGCAAGGTGGACGACGAGAAGAAGGTGCGGGTCAGCCACGTCGCGCTGGCGCGCTGGTAACCTCGCGGCGTCGCTGTCGGACCGGCCGGGCGGCGCGCCGGAGCCCTCAGCCCGCGCGCAGGGAGGCGGGCTACCGTCGGCGGGACGAACCCGGCGTCGAGGGGGACCAGCGGTCCCGGAGGAGATGGCATGTCGACCAGCGCGGGCCAGGCCGATTCGCAGGCCGAGTCGAAGGCCGAGTCGAAGGCCGAGTCGCTGGAGCTGCCCGAGCGGGCGCTCCTGCTGCACATCGGGCTGATGAAGACCGGGACGACGAGCCTGCAGAACGCCGCCGCGGCGCTCCGGCCGGAGCTCCTGGCGAACGGCGTCCGGTACCCCGGCAAGACCTTCAACCACCGCAGCGCCGTGAACGACTTCATGGGGCACTCCTGGGGCTGGGGGACCACCCCCGTGCACGGGGCGTGGCGCAAGCTGCGCGCCGAGATCGACCGGGACACGGAGAACCGGATCTGGATCGGGCACGAGTTCGGCGCGAACGCCGACGACGCCACGGCCGCGCGCTGGCGCGAGGAGCTGGGCGAGCGGGCCCACGTGGTCGTCACGCTGCGCAGCTACGGCGCGCTCCTGCCGTCGCTGTGGCAGCAGATGACCAAGGAGGGCGAGACGGCCGGCTTCGAGCCGTGGCTCCGCGGCGTGCTGTCGGACGGGCCGGAGTCCGAGCTGAGCTCGTTCCGCGACCGGATCGACCAGGGGCGGGTGGTGTCGCGCTGGGCGGAGGCCTTCGGTGCCCAGAACGTCACCGTCGTCGTCGTGGACAAGTCGACGCCCGCGCTCCTCTTCGACGCGTTCGAGTCGATGCTCGGCCTCGAGCCGGGCCTGCTGAGCACGGCGAAGCTGAACGGCAGGTCCAGCAACCGGGGCATGTCCCTCGAGGAGGCGGAGCTGTTCCGGGCGCTCAACAAGCGGATGCGGCCGCAGCTCACCTGGCTCGAGTACTGCAAGTGGCTGCGCGACACCGAGTCGGTCTCGGTGCTCAACCGCCGCAAGCCCGGCAAGCACGACACCAAGCTCGTCCTGCCCCCGTGGGCCGCCGAGGTCGCGCACACGCGGGCCGAGCGGTACGTCGAGCAGGTCCGGGAGTCCGGCGTCCGTGTCGTCGGGGACCTCGCGCTCCTGGGCGCCGAGGTGCCGTCGAGCGACGAGGCCAGGCTCAGCAGCGCCGTCGTGCCGATCGACGCCGCCGTCGAGGCGATCCTCGGGGTGGTCCGGCAGGGCCGTCGCGACGAGGAGCGGCTGGCCAAGGCCCGGGAGGAGGTCTCCCGGCTCGAGGAGGAGGCCGCCGCGCGTCGCAAGGCGGACGCCAAGGCCGCCAAGGCGGCGAAGCCCGGGAAGTCCGGGCAGTCCGGCACGACCGTCGCCGACGCGAGCGGCCGCGAGCTCGTGCGTGCCCTCGGCTCGCGCGTCAAGCGGCGCGTGCGGCGCGGCTAGGCTCACCCGGGTGCACCTCGCGCAACAGCTGATCCTGTCCGTCCCGGCCGACCGTCGCGCCCTGGTGGTCGAGGACGGTCCGGCCGTCCTCGACGGCGGGACGCTCCGCGTGCCCGCCGGCTCCGCCCAGGGGCTCGCCGCCTACTTCTCCGCCTTCCCGGCGTCGTACTGGGTGCGCTGGGCCGGCGTCGCGGCCGTCCGGCTGGAGGTCGACGCCGCCGGTGAGGGTGTCGTGTCCCTGGTCCGGTCGGACGCCGCGGGCGCGCGGACCGTCGTCGCGACCGCGCACGTCGCGCCCGACGGGGGCACCGTGACGATCGACGCCGACGTCGCCGGCGCTGCCGACGGCGGCTGGCTGTGGTTCGAGGTGGACGCCAGGCAGGGCGACGTCGTGGTGTCCGGCGGACGCTGGCTCGTGGACGTGGCGCCCCGCCGGTCCGGTGACGTCTGCCTGTCGATCACGACCATGGACAAGCCCGAGTTCTGCGTGGCGACGTTGGAGCGGATCGCCGGGTCCGCGGCGCTGGCCGAGGCCGTGGGCACCGTGCTGGTCGTCGACCAGGGCTCGCGCCGCGTCGTCGACCACCCCGCGTACCCCCAGGTCGCGGCCGCGCTCGGCGACCGGCTGACCATCATCGAGCAGCGCAACCTGGGCGGCTCGGGCGGCTTCTCGCGCGGCATGCTCGAGGCGCTCGACCGTCCGGACGCCGACGCCGTGCTGATCCTCGACGACGACGTCGAGGTGGAGCCGGAGGCGCTGCTGCGCGCGATCCGGTTCCACCGGGCGGCGCGCACGCCCGTCGTCGTGGGCGGGCACATGCTCGACCTGAACCGACCCACGGTGCTCAACTCGTTCAGCGAGGTGGTGCACGAACGCTCGTTCAACTGGGGGCCGCCCCGCGCCGACCAGCAGTGGCACGACCTCGCCGCCGGGCCGCTGCGGGACACCCCGTGGCTGCACGCCCGGGGCCGCAGCGACTTCAACGGCTGGTGGATGTGCCTCATGCCGACCGACGTGCTGCGGTCCGTCGGGCTGTCGCTGCCGCTGTTCCTCAAGTGGGACGACGCCGAGTTCGGGCTGCGGGCCCGGGACGCCGGCCACGCCACCGTCGCGTTGCCGGGCGCCGCGCTGTGGCACGTGGCGTGGACCGAGAAGGACGACACGGTCGAGTGGCAGGCGTACCTGCACGTGCGCAACCGCGTCGCCGCCGCGCTGCTGCACGCCCGCCGCCCGCGGGCCGGGCTGCTCCTGGCCGGGCTGCTGGCCACCGACGTCAAGCTGCTGCTCGGCATGCGCTACTACGCCGTCGACCTGCACGTGCGCGCGCTGCGCGACGTGCTCGCCGGCCCGGGCGACCTGCACGCCGACCTCGGGCGCGTGGTCCCCGCCGCGCGCGCCGTAGGGGCCGCCTACCCGGAGACGGTCGTGCACCGCGCGGGCGACCCGGCCTACGACGTCGCCGCCGTGCGCGCCCGCCCGGGCGAGCCGGGGGAGCGGCCGGCGTCCGCCGCCGCGCTGGCGCGCGTCGCGCTCGGCGGGCTGCTGCGGCAGCTCCGGCCGGCACGCCCGGCCGCGAGCCCGGGGTCGACCCTCACCCGCGAGCAGGCGACCTGGTGGGAGACGCCGCGCCACGACTCGGTGCTGGTGCTGGCCGGCGACGGCGCCTCGGGCGTCTGGCTGCGGCGCGACCCGCGCCGGTTCTGGCGGCTGCTCGGCGCGACCCTCGTGACGCACGCGCGCCTCGGCCTGCGGTGGGGCGCGGTGTCCGCGCGGTGGCGCGCCGCCGCGCCCGCGCTGGTCGCCCCCGAGACCTGGCGGGCGACCTTCGCACCCCGGGGGCCCCACTAGGATGGGCGGGATGTCCACCCCCTCCGTCGTCGCGGTCGTCGTGTCGTACAACAGGGCCGCGCTGCTCGGCGCGGCCCTCGACGCGCTCGCCGCGCAGACCCGGCCCGTCGACCGGGTGCTCGTCGTCGACAACGCGTCCACCGACGACGCCCTCGACGTCGCCCGGTCCCACCCCAGCGCCCCCGAGGTGGTCGCGCTCAAGCGCAACACCGGCGGGGCGGGCGGGTTCGCCGTCGGCATCGCGACCGCGGTCGCGGACCTCGACGCCGACCTCGTGTGGCTCATGGACGACGACACCGTCCCCACCGAGACGGCCCTGGAGGCGCTCCTCGGCGCCCGCGAGGCGTACGCCGGCGACGTCACCGCGCTGGCCAGCCGCGTGATGTGGACGGACGGCAGCGACCACCCGATGAACACGCCGCGCACCCGACCGGGCGCGTCGCCGGCCGAGCTGTCGCGGGCGCGCGCCGCCGGCGCCGTGCCGGTCCGGTCGATGTCGTTCGTGTCGATGATGGTCGACGCGCGCGCGGTGCGGGAGCACGGCCTGCCCGTCAGCGACTACTTCATCTGGAACGACGACTTCGAGTACTCCACGCGCATGCTCCGTCGCGGCACCGGCCTGTACGTGCCGGGCAGCGTCGTCGAGCACCGCACGGCCCGCCTGGTGGGCACCGACCACGACCCGGGCCCGCGCTTCTACTACGAGGTCCGCAACAAGGTCTGGATGTTCACGCGCTCCTCCGCGCTCGGGCTCTCGGAGCGGGTGCTCTACGGCGGGTCGACCCTGCGGCGCTGGACCCGCACGATGGTGCGCTCGGCGGACCGCGGCACCCTCGTCAAGGCCGGCGGGCGCGGGCTGTGGCACGGCCTCGTGCACCGGCCGCGCGCGGACACGGAGGTGCTCGCCGGGGTCGGCCCCGCGGCCCTCAGCGTCGCGCGCGTCGAGCTCGGGCAGGCCGAGGGACCGGCGGGTCCGGAGCGTCCGGCGGCGTCCCGGGCGGCCGGCCGGTCGGCACCCGTCGCCCCCGGCCCCCTCGACGACACCCGGTTCTCCGTCCTGCTGCCCGTGTACGCCGGCGACGACGCCGCGCACCTGGAGCGTGGGTTCCTGTCCGTCACTCGCGACCAGACGCTGCGGCCGGACGAGGTCGTCGTCGTGCGCGACGGGCCCGTGGGCGACGCCGTCACCGCCGTCCTCGGCCGCCTGCACGAGCTCACCGACGTCCCGGTGACCCTCGTCCCGCTGGAGCGCAACGTCGGCCTGGCCCGCGCCCTCGAGGCGGGCCTGGAGGCGTGCAAGCACGAGGTGGTCGCCCGCGCCGACGCGGACGACATCTCCCGCCCCGAGCGGTTCGCCGTGCAGGTGCCGCTCGTCGCGGCCGGCTGCGACATCGTCGGGTCCGCGATCCAGGAGTTCGACGACGACGAGCACGCGCCCGGCATGGTGCGCGTGCCGCCGACGGGCGACGACATCGCGACGACCGCCCGGTTCCGCGACCCGTTCAACCACCCGTCGGTCGTGTACCGGCGCTCGGCCGTCGCCGCGGCGGGCGGGTACGAGCACCTCGACCTCATGGAGGACTACCTCCTCTTCGCCCGCATGATCGCGGGCGGTGCGGACGCGCACAACGTCGTCGAGCCGCTGGTCCTGTACCGCGTCGGCGCGGGCGCCTACGCGCGCCGCGGCGGCCGCCGGCTGCTGGCGTCCGAGCTCGCGCTGCAGCGCACCCTGCACTCCGAGGGCTTCCTCACCGGCCCGCAGATGGTGCGCAACGTCGTCGTGCGCGCCGGCTACCGCGTGGTGCCCGAGTCCGTCCGCAAGGCGGGCTATCGCGCCTTCACGCGGCTGCGCGGCGGCTACGAGCCCGACTGACCGACCCCTGACCAGGAGGAACGCATGACCGACCTCGTCGTCGTCGGCACCGGGCTCTTCGGCCTGACCGTGGCCGAGCGCATGGCCGAGCAGGGCCGCAAGGTCCTCATGATCGACCGCCGCGACCACCTCGGCGGCAACGCGTACAGCGAGACGGACCCGGACACCGGCATCGAGGTCCACCGGTACGGCGCGCACCTGTTCCACACGTCGAACGAGCGCGTGTGGGAGTACGTCAACCGGTTCACGGCGTTCACGTCGTACGTGCACCGGGTGTACACCACGCACCGTGGCGAGGTCTTCCCGATGCCGATCAACCTCGGCACCATCAACCAGTTCTTCCGCTCCGCGCACGGCCCGGACGCCGCACGCGCGCTGGTGCGCGAGCAGGCCGCGGAGCTGGGCGGCAAGCGCCCGGAGAACCTCGACGAGCAGGGCGTGTCGCTGATCGGGCGCCCCCTGTACGAGGCGTTCATCCAGGGCTACACGGCCAAGCAGTGGCAGACCGACCCGCGCGAGCTGCCGGCGTCGATCATCTCCCGCCTGCCCGTGCGCTACACGTACGACAACCGCTACTTCAACGACACCCACGAGGGTCTGCCGACGGGCGGGTACACCGCGTGGCTGGAGCGGATGGCCGACCACCCGAACATCGAGGTGCGGCTGTCCACGGACTTCTTCGACGACGCGCAGCCGGTGAGCAAGAAGGCCGTCGTGGGCCAGGTGCCGGTCGTGTACACCGGCCCGGTGGACCGGTACTTCGACGACGCCGAGGGGTCGCTGTCGTGGCGCACGCTCGACTTCGAGCGCGAGGTGCTGCCCGTGGGCGACTTCCAGGGCGCGCCGGTGATGAACTACGCCGACACCGAGGTGCCGTACACGCGCATCCTCGAGTTCCGGCACTTCCACCCCGAGCGGGACTACACGAGCGACAAGACCGTCATCGTGCGCGAGTACTCCCGCTTCGCCGAGCGCGGCGACGAGCCGTACTACCCGGTCAACACGCCCGCCGACCGGGAGCGGCTCCAGCGCTACCGCGCGCTCATGGCCGGCGAGCCCGAGGTGCACTTCGGCGGCCGTCTCGGCACGTACCAGTACCTCGACATGCACATGGCGATCGGCTCCGCCCTGTCGATGGTGGACAACAAGCTCACCGCCTGACCCCCCGGCTGCCGAACAGGTGGTTGCGCACGTTCTGAACGCTCAGAACGTGCGTAACCGCCTGTTCGGCGCGGCGCGGGCGAGGAACGACCTGACCTGGCGCCCGACGACGCGCTCGCGCACGTGCCGGGCGTCGAAGCGCAGCACGCGGATCCCGGCCACCTGGGCGAAGGCGTTGTCCCGGTCGCGGTCGCGCCGTTCCGACCGCTCCTCGCCCTCGTGCCACTCATGGCCGTCGAGCTCGGCGACGAGCCATCCACGGTCGCCGAGGTCCCATGCCATGTCCCCGACGCCGGCCCTGCGGCCGCCCGGCCCGTCCACGGGGAGCTGGAGGACGTCCGGGGGGACGCCTTCCTCGAGGCACTGCCACCGTCCGGCCGACTCGAGCCACGACTCGGCGCGCGGGTCGGCGTGCTCCCACAGCTCGTGTCGCAGGGCGATGCCGCGCCGGCCCCGGGCATGGTCGTGCGCGCGTGCCGCACCCGCCGGGGTCAGGAGCTCGAGACGCAGCGCGGAGTCGAGCACGGCGAGGCCGTTGTCGAGAGGCAGCTCGGGGACGGCCTGCGCGATCGCCCACTCCGGGGAGGCGATCAGCCGCCGGCCGGTGCGGGCGTCACCCCAGCCGACCGTCGTCATGCCGTCGTCGAACTGACGGAGCCAGGCGCCCGGTCGGTGCGACCGCTTCGAGGCGACCGGCATGGCGGCCTCCGGCCGGATCACGGGCGGCAGGCCCTCGACCCCCAGGAGGGCCAGGGCGCACTGCCCGGCGGCGATCGACCCCGGCCCGTACGCGAGCAGGGCGACCCAGCCCGCGCGACGCCGCAGGTGGTCGAAGAGCAGGTCGCCCGCCGATCGGTCCCGGTGCACCGCCGCTGTCGCGCGGCCGGACCTGCGGGCTGCCGCGTCGGGATCGGAGCGGACGAACGGAGGGAGCGCGCCCCGGGGGACGTCGTCGGCGGTACGACGTCGGGGCGCGACAGGGACGGTGTCGATCACCCCTCGCGTGACGACCTGCCACCGGCCGGAGCGCACCCAGCCGGCTCGCCGGGACCGGCCGACGCCGTGCACGTCGCACTGGCGGCTGCTGAGCAGTCCTTCCTGCGCCTCCGCGAGCGCGAGGAGGGCGGCGGGGAGGTCGGCAGGGCGGCGCACGCCGCCATCTCAGCAACTTTCGGACCCCGAGGTCAGACGCCCTGTGGACAGTGCGCCGAACAGGTGGTGGGGGGCCGGAGGTAGGAGAAGGCGAGGGGGAACACCCCGATGAGTGACCC
>NZ_JBSHCR010000013.1:0-81990 GCF_053615895.1 Isoptericola sp. NPDC055881 | reverse complement strand
GATATCTCCACGAACATAGTCGTGGCCCGCGTCTTTTGTGTAAAAGAGCCCGCTCGCGCGTGAGCCCCGCCGCCCGCGGGCGCGCCGAACTCCGGCCGCGCACGCGGACGTCGTCATGTACGGAACAGATCACCCTCGCCCGGCACGTGCGGCGACGCAGCGCGCACCGGGCCCTGACGGACAGGTGTGCCTCATGAAGACCATCGACACCCTGGGCGAGCTGCGCGGCAAGCGCGTCCTCGTCCGCTCGGACTTCAACGTGCCGCTCGACGGCACCACCATCACCGACGACGGCCGCATCAAGGCCGCGCTGCCGACCCTGCGGCGCCTCGTCGACGCCGGCGCGCGCGTGGTCGTCACGGCCCACCTCGGCCGCCCCAAGGGGGAGCCGAACCCCGACTACTCCCTGGCGCCCGTGGCGGCCCGCCTCGGCGAGCTGCTCGGCCAGGACGTCACCCTGGCGTCGGACGTGACCGGCCCGTCGGCCCAGGAGACCGTCGCCGCGCTGGCGGACGGCCAGGTGGCCCTGCTGGAGAACGTCCGGTTCGACGCCCGGGAGACCTCGAAGGTCGACGCCGAGCGCGAGGAGCTGGCCGGTGAGCTCGCCGCGCTGGCGGACGCGTTCGTCTCCGACGGCTTCGGCGTCGTGCACCGCAAGCAGGCCTCGGTCTACGACGTGGCCAAGGTGCTGCCCGCCGCCGCCGGCGACCTGGTCCTCAAGGAGGTCGAGTCGCTGTCGCGCGCCACGACCGACCCGCAGCGCCCCTACGCGGTGGTGCTGGGCGGCTCGAAGGTCTCCGACAAGCTCGGGGTCATCGAGAACCTGCTCACCAAGGCCGACCGCCTCCTCATCGGCGGCGGCATGGTCTTCACCTTCCTCGCGGCGCAGGGCCACTCCGTCGGCTCGTCGCTCCTCGAGGCCGACCAGGTGGACACGGTGAAGGGCTACCTGGCGCAGGCCGCCGAGGCCGGTGTCGAGATCGTGCTGCCCACGGACATCGTGGCCGCCGACTCGTTCGCCGCCGACGCTCCCCACCGCACCGTGCCGGCCGACCAGATCCCCGACGGCACGATGGGCCTCGACATCGGCCCGGACTCCGGCGCGCTGTTCGCGTCGCGGCTGGCCGACGCGAAGACCATCGTCTGGAACGGCCCGATGGGCGTCTTCGAGTTCGACGCCTTCGCCGCGGGGACGCGCGCGGTGGCCCAGGGCATCGTCGACGCCACCGCCGCGGGCGCCTTCTCGATCGTCGGCGGCGGCGACTCGGCCGCGGCCGTGCGCGTGCTCGGCTTCGACGAGGACGGCTTCAGCCACATCTCCACGGGCGGCGGCGCGAGCCTGGAGCTCCTGGAGGGCAAGGAGCTCCCGGGGCTCGCCGTCCTCGGCGCCTGACACCCACGACCCCTCAGCACGAGAGAACAAGGAGCCCATCGTGGCCACCACCCGCACGCCCCTGATGGCGGGCAACTGGAAGATGAACCTGGACCACACCGAGGCGATCGCCGCGGTGCAGAAGCTCGCGTGGACGCTCAAGGACGCGAAGCACGACTACGAGGCCGTCGAGGTGGCCGTCCTGGCGCCGTTCACGGACCTGCGCTCGGTCCAGACCCTCGTCGACGCCGACAAGCTCGACGTGCGCTACGGCGCGCAGGACCTGTCGACGCACGCCTCCGGCGCCTACACGGGCGAGATCTCCGGCCCGATGCTCGCGCGCCTCGGCTGCACCTACGTGGCCGTGGGCCACTCGGAGCGCCGCGAGTACCACGCCGAGGACGACGCCGTGGTCAACGCCAAGGTGCGCGCCGCCTTCGAGCACGGTCTCGTGCCGATCCTGTGCGTGGGCGAGGGCCTGGACGTCCGCAAGGCGGGCGAGCAGGTCTCGTACACCCTGGCGCAGGTCGACGCGGCGCTCGCCGAGGTCACCCCGGAGCAGGCGGCTCAGGTCGTCATCGCCTACGAGCCCGTGTGGGCCATCGGCACGGGCGAGGTCGCGACCCCCGAGGACGCGCAGGAGGTCTGCGGCGCGATCCGTGGTCGCCTCGCCGAGCTGTACGACGCCGAGCTCGCCGCGGGCGTCCGCGTGCTGTACGGCGGCTCCGTGAAGTCGGGCAACGTCGCGCAGATCATGGCGCAGCCCGACGTCGACGGCGCCCTCGTGGGCGGCGCGAGCCTCGACCCGGTCGAGTTCGCGAAGATCGCGCGCTACCAGTCGCACGTCGCCTGACACGACCGTGTGACGGCGGGCCACGCCCGTCCGACGGACGCCTCTTCGGATCGTCACCAGATGGAGACATCGGTGTTCGCTTCGAGAGGCGTCCGTCACTTACTCTTGACCCGGCCGGGACGACGTCCCGGCACCGAACCCGTCCCGCGGGACGGACGACGAACGAGGACAGCCGAGGACACCGTGGACGTTTTGCAGATCATCCTTCAGGTTCTTCTGGTGATCACCAGCGCCTTCCTGACCCTGCTCATCCTGATGCACAAGGGCAAGGGCGGCGGGCTGTCCGACATGTTCGGCGGGGGTGTCTCGAGCGCGGCCGGGAGCTCCGGCGTCGCGGAGCGCAACCTCAACCGGATCACGGTGAGCTTTGCGCTCGTCTGGATCGTCGTGATCGTGCTGCTCGGCCTCATCACGAAGGTCAGCTGACAGCACGACGCGACCGTCGCCGGCTCCGGCCGGCGCGGGGGCACGCGGGCCGGGCGACGACGCCCCGGACCAGCGGTTCACGAAGATCGTCCGTGGGCGAACGCCCACTGAGTCGAAGGTGAGGACGACAGGACGTGGCTACAGCCGGTCATGCGATCCGGGGCTCGCGCGTGGGCGCGGGACCCCTGGGAGAGTCCGAGCGCGGCGATGCGGCACCCCGGGTGCGGGTGTCGTACTGGTGCGCGAACGGGCACGAGACGACGCCGAGCTTCTCGGCGAACGAGGACGTGGAGGCGCCGGAGTTCTGGGACTGCCCCCGGTGCGGCTTCCCTGCGGGCCTGGACGCGGCGAACCCGCCGTCGCCGGTGCGCAACGAGCCGTACAAGACCCATCTGGCGTACGTGAAGGAGCGGCGGTCCGCGGAGGACGGCGCAGCCCTGCTGGAGGAGGCGCTGGCGACGCTGCGGGCGCGCCGCACCACGCTGCGCCAGGCCAGCTGATCGCTCGCGCGGTGCCGCGGGGCCGACGCCCCGGGGCACCGCGCCGTCCACCTGTCGAGACAGGGGCGCCGGGCGTAGTCTTTCGGCATGTTTGAGGAAGGTCAGCTCTACGCCCCCGTCACCGAGGACGAGAACGGCGTCACGGTGCACCTCACCGACGACCACCCCGGCGCGAACGACCCGGAGTACCGCCGCCGTCGCGAGGCCATCGCCGGCCCCGCGCTGCGCTGGTCGCCCGGCGACCCGGTGCCCAGGGTGGAGTACACCGACGCGGAGAACGAGATCTGGCGCACCGTGTGCACCGAGCTCGCACCCAAGCACGAGCGCCTCGCGATCCGCGGCTACCTCGAGGGCAAGGAGGCCCTCGGTCTGCCCACGGACCACGTCCCCCAGCTCGACGAGGTGAGCGCCGGGCTCGAGCCGCTGAGCGGCTTCCGCCTCCATCCGGCCGCGGGCCTCGTACCCCTGGACCAGTTCTACGGGTCGCTCGCGGACGGCGTCTTCCACTCCACGCAGTACCTGCGGCACGGCTCGCAGCCGCTGTACACCCCCGAGCCCGACATCATCCACGAGGTGGTGGGGCACGGGAACCTGCTCGCCAACCCGGCGATCGCCGAGGTGAAGCGTCGCGCCGGCGAGGCGGCGCGACGCTGCGAGACCCCAGAAGGCCTGCAGTTCGTCGCGGACGTCTTCTGGTTCACCATCGAGTTCGGCGTCATGTACGAGGACGGCGACCTGCGCGCCTACGGCGCCGGTCTGCTGTCCTCCTACGGCGAGATCGAGGAGTTCCGCGGCGCGACCATCCTGCCGCTCGACTTCTACTCCATGGGCACGGTCGAGTACGACATCTCGCACTACCAGCCGACACTGTTCGCCTGTGACGGGATGAGCGAGCTGACCGAGCGGGTCGGGCAGTTCTTCGCGGACTTCGACGACGACACCCCGGGCCGGCTGCTCGCGGAGCGGCACCGCTCGGCGAGCTGACCCCGACGCGCGACGGCCCCCTCGTCCTGGGACGAGGGGGCCGTCGCGCCGTGGGCGTGCGCGCGGAGGTGCCGACTCAGGAGGACGGGGCCGCCGCGGCGGCGTCGAGGAGCCACAGGGTGCGCTCGGTGCCGTGCGCGCCCGCGGCGGGCACCTCGGCGACCGGGCCGCGCGCCAGGGCGGCGGCGGCCTGGGCCGCCTTCTCCGCCCCGGCCGCCACCACCCACACCTCGCGCGCGCGGCGCAGGGCGTCGAACGTCAGCGAGACGCGCTCGGGCGGCGGCTTCGGGGAGCCGTGCACCCCGACCGTGGCGCCCCGGGCCGCGAGGCCCGCGTGGCCGGGGAACAGCGAGGCGACGTGCCCGTCCGGCCCCATGCCGAGCAGCAGGACGTCGAACTCCGGCACCGCCGGGCCGTCCCCGTCGGCAGCCGCGGGGGAGAAGCGCGCCAGCTCCGCGGCGTACGCCTCGGCGGCCTGCTCCGGGGTCTGGACGCGCACGCCGTCGACGACGGCGCCGAGGGCGGGCATCGCGTGCACGTGGTCGGCCGGCAGGCCCGACCCGTCGATCAGGGCGTCCACGAGTGCCGCCCGGGCCTGGGTCTCGTTCCGGTCGGCGTCGCCGTCGGGCAGGAAGCGCTCGTCGCCCCACCACAGGTGCACGCCCGACCAGTCCACGGCCGCCGACAGCGGGCTCGCGGCCACCGCGGCGAGCGTCTTGATGCCCACCGTCCCGCCGGTCAGGACGGCGTGCACCGGGGTGCGCACCGACTGCACGTCGAGCAGCCGCGTGAGCAGGCGCGCGGCGGCCGCCTCGGCGAGGACGTCGGCGTCCGGGTGGACGACGACCAGCGGCGCGGTGCCGCCGTCCGTCGCGCTCACGCGCTGGCCTTCTTCTTCGCCTTGACGGTCTCGACCCGGGAGAGCCCCTTCGTGAGGACCTCGCCGTACAGCTCGTCGGGGTCGAGGCGCCGCAGCTCCTCGATGAGCGCCTCGCTCAGCGCGCGGATCGGCAGGGCCATCCGCCGCTCGGGCTTCTCGGGCTGGGTGATCGCCACGACGCGGCCGTCCGGCCGGTCGAGCACGATGGGGCCGCTCTTGCGCTCCAAGGTCACCCGTGTGATGGCGTCGTCGCTGTCCGTGCGCACGACGGTGGCCGGGCAGCGCAGGCGCTGGCCGAGCCAGGCCGCGAGCAGGTCGAGCGACGTGTGCTCCTCCTGGCCCTCGACGCGCACCGCGGTCACCGGCTCGAACGGCGGCTGCTCGACTGCCGCGGCGATGAGGCCGCGCCAGAGGGTGACGCGCGCCCACGCCAGGTCCGTGTCGCCGGGCTGGAACGTGCCGGCCAGGCGGTGCAGCATGGCGACCGGGTCGGCGGCCGTCGTGGTGTCGGTGATCCGGCGCTGCGCCATCGCGCCCATCGGGTCACCGGTCGGGTCGTCGGGACCGCCCGTCGGCCACCACACGACGATCGGCGCGTCGGGCAGCAGCAGCGGCATGACGAGCGTGTCCGGGTGGTCGAGCATCGGCCGCCCGGCCCGCAGGACGACGACCTCGGACGCGCCGGCGTCGCCGCCCACACGGATCTCGGCGTCGAGGCGCGGGGCGGAGGCGTCGCGCTGCGCGAGCGGGGCGACGACGATGACGCGGCAGGGGTGCTCGTGGCTCGCCTGGTTCGCGGCGTGCACCGAGTCCTCGATGTCCGCCTCCTCGGCGACGACGACGAGGGTCAGGACACGGCCGAGCGCGACGGCGCCGCCCTCGTCCCGCAGGTGGGCGAGCCGCTTGCCGACCGCGTTGGTGGTCGTGTCCGGCATGTCGATGATCATCGGAGAGCTCCTGGGTGGGTGCGGCTCGCCGCGGCGCGGGCGGCGTCGTGCGGGGGACGGGCCGGGCGGGCGGTCACGGCCGCCGCCACGACCGGCCGTCGCGGGCCATCATCGCGTCCGCCGAGGGCGGGCCCCAGGTACCCGACGGGTACGGCTCCGGCTTGCCCTTGCTCGCCCAGTACGACGTGATCGGGTCGAGGATCTTCCAGGAGAGCTCGACCTCCTCGCGCGTCGGGAAGAGCGGCGGGTCGCCGAGCAGCACGTCGAGGATGAGCCGCTCGTAGGCCTCCGGCGACGACTCCGTGAAGGAGTGGCCGTAGCCGAAGTCCATCGTCACGTCGCGCACCTCCATGGCGGTGCCCGGCACCTTCGCGCCGAACCGGAGCGTGACGCCCTCGTCCGGCTGCACGCGGATGACCAGGGCGTTGCTGCCCAGGTCGGACGTGAGGGACGACTCGAACGGCAGGTGCGGAGCCTTCTTGAACACCACGGCCACCTCGGTGACGCGCCGGCCCAGGCGCTTGCCCGTGCGGAGGTAGAAGGGCACCCCCGCCCAGCGGCGGTTGTCGATCTCGAGCTTGACGGCGGCGAACGTCTCGGTCGTGGAGTCGGGGTTGAAGCCCTCCTCCTCGAGGAACCCGACGACCTTCTCGCCGCCCTGCCACGCGGCGGCGTACTGCCCGCGGGCCGTGTGCCGGCCGAGGTCGCGGGGGAGGCGTACCGACGACAGCGCCTTGATCTTCTCGGCGCGCAGGGCGTCGGCGTCGAAGTTCACCGGCTCCTCCATGGCGACGAGGGCCAGGAGCTGCAGGAGGTGGTTCTGGATGACGTCCCGTGCGGCGCCGATGCCGTCGTAGTAGCTGGCGCGCCCGCCGATGCCGATGTCCTCGGCCATCGTGATCTGCACGTGGTCCACGTAGTTGTTGTTCCACAGCGGCTCGAACATCTGGTTCGCGAACCGCAGGGCGAGGAGGTTCTGGACCGTCTCCTTGCCGAGGTAGTGGTCGATACGGAAGACCGACTCGGGGTCGAAGACCTGGGAGACCACCGCATCGAGCTCGCGGGCGCTCTCGAGGTCGTGGCCGAACGGCTTCTCGATGACGACGCGGCGCCAGGCGTCCTCGGACGACTTCGACAGGCCGGACTCGGACAGCTGCCGGCACACGACGGGGAACGCGCTGGGCGGCACCGACAGGTAGAACGCGTGGTTGCCACCCGTGCCGCGCTCGGCGTCGAGCTGCTCGACGGTCTGGCGCAGCCGCTCGAAGGCGTCGTCGTCGTCGAACGACCCCTGGACGAACCGGATGCCCTCGGCGAGCTGGCGCCACGTGGCCTCGCGGAACGGGGTGCGGGCGTGCTCCTTGACCGCGTCGTGCACGACCTGCGCGAAGTCCTGGTCCTCCCAGTCGCGGCGGGCGAAGCCCGTCAGCGCGAAGCCGGGCGGCAGCAGCCCGCGGTTCGCCAGGTCGTACACGGCGGGCATGAGCTTCTTGCGCGACAGGTCGCCCGTGACGCCGAAGATCACGAGCCCGCAGGGGCCGGCGATGCGGGGGAGGCGCAGGTCGAGGGGGTCGCGCAGCGGGTTGTGCTCGGCGGTGATCTTGGCCGGTCTCACGAGGTGGGCACCGTTCTTCGTCGTGCGGGCGGGAGGTGTGCGGCCCGGGGCGCCCGCTGGCGCCCCGGGCGGGGGCGTCAGGCGCCCTGGGCCTTCAGGCCCGCGGAGGCGGTGTCCAGGAGCTCGGTCCACGAGTCCTCGAACTTGCGGACGCCGTCGGTCTCGAGGTGGTCGGTGACCTCGCGCAGGGAGACCCCGAGCGACTCGATGGTCTCGACGGTGCGGCGGGCCGCGTCCGCGGTGCCGCGCACGGTGTCGCCCGTGACGGTGCCGTGGTCGGCGAACGCCTGGAGCGTGGGCTCGGGCATGGTGTTGACCACGCCGTCGGTCACGAGCTCGGAGACGTACAGCGTGTCGGGGTACTCGGGGTTCTTCACGCCGGTGGACGCCCACAGCGGGCGCTGCGGGTGGGCGCCGGACGCGGCGAGGGAGCGCCACTGGTCCGTGGCGAGGAACTGCTCGTACGCCTCGAACGCGAGGCGGGCGTTGGCGACGGCGGCCTGCCCGCGCAGGTCGAGCGCCTCCGGCGTACCGATCTTCTCCAGCGCGGCGTCCACCGAGGAGTCCACGCGGGACACGAAGAAGGAGGCGACGGACCCGATCGGGGCGAGGTCGATGCCGTCCGCGCGCGCCTGCTCGAGGCCGATCGCGAACGCCTCCATGACGGCGCGGTAGCGCTCGATCGAGAAGATCAGGGTCACGTTGACGCTGATGCCCTGGGCGAGGGTCCGCGAGATCGCGTCGAGTCCCGGCACGGTGGCGGGGATCTTGATGAACACGTTGGGGCGGTCGACCGTGCGCCACAGCCGCTCCGCGACCACGACGGTCTTGTCGGCGTCGTACGCGAGACGGGGGTCGACCTCGATGGACACGCGACCGTCCACGCCGTCGGTGGCGTCGTAGACGGGGCGCAGGAGGTCCGCCGCGGTGCGCACGTCGTCGGTCGTGATGGTCTCGACGGCGGCGTCCACCGCTGTGCCCGCGAGCTCGGTCAGCTGCGCGTCGTAGGCGTCGCCGCTGGCCAGAGCCTTCGCGAAGATCGTCGGGTTGGTCGTCACGCCGACGACGCCGCGCTCGGCGACCAGCGCGGCGAGGTTCCCGCTGCGCAGCCGCTCGCGCGACAGGTCGTCGAGCCAGATGGACACCCCGGCAGCGGTCAGGTCGGTGATCGGTGCGGGGACGGTGCTCTGCGTCATCGGACGTCCTTCCGGGTCGGTGGCCCCGCCGGTGGTGTCTCGACGGGGGCCGGGTGGGGCGCCGGCGAGCGGCGCCCCACCTGGGAATCTACGAGTGCTCAGGCAGCGTCGCCAGCGCCGCGCACGGCGGCGAGGGACTCCCGGGCCGCGGCCGCGACGGCCTCCGCGGTGATCCCGAACTCGCGGTACAGCGTCTGGTAGTCCGCGGACGCGCCGTAGTGCTCCAGGGAGACGCTGCGGCCGGCGTCGCCGACCACGTCGCGCCAGCCCTGGGCGATGCCCGCCTCGACGGAGACGCGCGCCTTCACGACCGACGGCAGCACGGACTCGCGGTACGCCTCGTCCTGCTTGTCGAACCACTCGCGGCTCGGCATCGACACGACGCGGGCGGCGACGCCCTCGGCGGCCAGCGCCTCGCGCGCCTCGACGGCGAGCTGCACCTCGGAGCCGGTGCCGACCAGGATCACGTCGGGCGCGCCGGTCTCGTCGTTCGTGGCGTCCAGGAGGGTGTAGGCGCCCTTGAGGGTGCCCTCGGCACCGGCGAAGCCGTCGGTGCCGCGCGGGAACGTGGGCACGTTCTGCCGGGTGAGGACGATGCCCGCCGGGTTCGCGGTGT
Source organism: Isoptericola sp. NPDC055881 (assembly GCF_053615895.1). Lineage (NCBI taxonomy): Bacteria > Bacillati > Actinomycetota > Actinomycetes > Micrococcales > Promicromonosporaceae > Isoptericola > Isoptericola sp. NPDC055881. Next base: position 72,601 of record NZ_JBSHCR010000013.1, on the reverse strand, counting down.
TCTCGAGGATCCCGCGCCAGGCCCAGGCGGTCTCGTTCGCGTCGGCGGGGCGCACGACGTCGAGGCCGGGGATGGCGCGCAGCGCGGCGAGGTGCTCGACGGGCTGGTGCGTGGGGCCGTCCTCGCCGAGCCCGATCGAGTCGTGGGTCCACACGAACGTGGTGGGGATCTCCATGAGGGCGGCGAGGCGCACCGACGCACGCATGTAGTCGGCGAACTGCAGGAACGTGCCGCCGTACGGGCGGGTCAGGCCGTGCAGCACGATGCCGTTGAGGATCGACCCCATGCCGTGCTCGCGGATGCCGAAGTGCAGCGTGCGGCCGTACGGGTGGCCCGGGAACTTCTTCGTCGCGTGCTCGACGGGGATGAAGGACGGCTCGCCGTCCATCGTCGTGTTGTTCGAGCCCGCGAGGTCGGCGGAGCCGCCCCACAGCTCGGGCAGCACGTCCTTGAGGGCGGTGAGGACCTTGCCGGACGCCGCGCGGGTGGCGACACCCTTCTCGGACGCCTCGAAGACGGGCAGCTCGTCGGTCCAGCCCGCGGGCAGCTCGTGGGCCACGAGTCGGTCGAGCAGCGCGGCGCGCTCCGGCGTGGCGGTGCGCCACGCGTCGTACGAGCGGTCCCAGGCGGCGCGCTGCTCCGACTGACGCTCGGCGACGGAGCGCGTGTACGCGAGCACCTCGTCGTCGATGGCGAACGTGGCCTCCGGGTCGAGACCCAGGGCCGTCTTGAGGCCCGCGACCTCGTCGCTGCCCATCGCCGAGCCGTGGATGCCACCGGTGTTCTGCTTGGTGGGCGACGGCCAACCGATGATGGTGCGCAGCGCGATGAACGACGGCCGGTCGGTCTCCGCCTTCGCGGCGGCGATCGCGGCCGCCAGCGCCTCGACGTCCTCGGCGTAGCCGGTGCCGCCCGAGGTCCAGTCGACCTCCTGGGTGTGCCAGCCGTAGGCCGCGTAGCGGGCGACGGTGTCCTCCGTGAAGGAGATGTCGGTGTCGTCCTCGATCGAGATCTTGTTCTGGTCCCAGATGACGACCAGGTTGCCCAGCTTCTGGGTGCCGGCGAGCGACGACGCCTCGGACGTGACGCCCTCCTGGAGGTCGCCGTCGGAGGCGATCACGAAGACGTGGTGGTCGAAGGGCGACTCGCCCGGCGCGGCGTCGGGGTCGAGCAGCCCGCGCTCGCGGCGCGCTGCCATCGCCATGCCGACCGACGAGGCCAGACCCTGGCCGAGCGGGCCGGTCGTGATCTCGACGCCGGGGGTGTGGCGGAACTCCGGGTGGCCGGGGGTCTGCGAGCCCCAGGTCCGCAGGGCCTCGAGGTCGGCCATCTCCATGCCGTAGCCGGCGAGGAACAGCTGCAGGTACAGCGTGAGCGACGAGTGGCCCGCGGAGAGGACGAACCGGTCACGACCGACCCAGTGCGGGTCGGACGGGTCGTGCCGCATCGTCTTCTGGAAGAGCAGGTACGCGGCGGGAGCCAGGGAGATGGCGGTGCCGGGGTGGCCGTTGCCGACCTTCTCGACGGCGTCGGCCGCCAGCGCCTTGATGGTCTTCACCGCGCGGTCGTCGAGCGAGTTCCACTCGAGCGGGGCGACGACGGGGTCGAACGCGTTCACAGATGTGCCTCTTTCCTGCCCGGAGCGAGCCCCCGGGTGATTGCTGCTGCTCTGCCGGTACGGGGCGCCGCAGGCTCGGACCCGGCAGGATCCGACGCGTCGCGGCGGGGCACGGCGGCAGGGGCCGGACCGGACGGGCGGCCCGCTGTTCACCGTTGTGCAGCACCACCCTAGCGCCGAGCATTCCCGCGTCGCCTGTCGCGGCGGGCTCCGTCCCACCTGGTGGGCGGAGGCGGTACGGGGCGGCGGGCGGGCCGTCCGGCGGGGGAGGTGACACCGGGTCGGACATTTCTCACAGCGGGTGGGTCGTGACCCGGGCCGCCCCGCCGATGACCTCGGCGTACGATGAGGCGGCGACCGAACGACGTCGCCCGAGCTCCCCGGACCCCCAGCCGAGAACGGACCAGCACGCGCGTGAGCACCACGAGCACCACGACGCCCCACCCCTCGACGCCCACCCGTGCTGCGGTGCGGGCGGAGCGGGAGCGTGCCGATGCCGTCCGGGCGGACCGCCGCGGCGCGGCCGCGGACACGAGCGAGGGACAGGACCACGAGCCGGGCCACGGATCGGGCCACGGATCGGGCAAGGGGTGGCGCGACCGTGTCAGCGCGTACGTCGCCCTGACGAAGCCGCGCATCATCGAGCTCCTGCTCGTCACCACCCTCCCCACGATGATCCTGGCCGAGGGCGGGCTGCCGTCGCTGGGGCTCGTGCTCCTGACGCTCGTCGGCGGCACGCTGGCGGCCGCGTCGGCGAACGTCTTCAACTGCTACCTGGACCGCGACATCGACCAGGTGATGAACCGGACCAAGCGACGCCCGCTGGCCACGGGAGAGATCACCCCGCGGGCCGCGCTGATCTTCGCGACGGCGCTCGGCGTCGTGTCCCTGCTGTGGTTCGCCCTGCTGGTCAACGTCCCGTCGGCCTGGCTGACCTTCGCCGCGATCGCCATCTACGTCGTCGGCTACACGATGATCCTCAAGCGGCGCACGCCGCAGAACATCGTGTGGGGCGGCATCGCGGGCTGCATGCCCGTCTTCATCGGCTGGGCCGCGGTCACCGGGTCCCTCAGCTGGGCGGCCGTGGCGCTGTTCGGCGTCATCTTCTTCTGGACGCCCCCGCACTACTGGCCGCTGTCGGTGAAGTTCAAGAGGGACTACGCCAACGCCGGCGTCCCGATGCTCCCCGTGGTCGCCACCGACCGGCGCGTGGCCGTCGAGATGGTCGCGCACACGGCCGCGATGATCGCCTGCTCCCTCGCGCTCGTCCCGCTCGCCGGGATGTCGTGGTTCTACACCGTCGTCGCGATCGCCTCCGGCGCCTGGTTCCTGTACCTCGTGATCGCGATGCTGCGCCGCGCCGGTCACCCCGAGCGCGGCAAGCTCGGTGCGATGAAGGTCTTCCACGGCTCGATCACGTACCTCACCGTGCTGTTCATCGCCGTGGCGGTGGACGTCTTCCTGCCGTTCTGACCGGGCACGCGCCGACCCGCTCGGCCGCGTCGTCGCTGGCACGGGGCATGATGGGCCGGTGCCCGACTCGTCGCCCGTCCCGCCCCTGCCGCCCGCGCTGACGACCGCCCTGCAGGAGTACCTCGCGCACCTCGGGGTGGAGCGTGGGCTGTCGGCGAACACCGTGACGGCCTACCGGCGCGACCTCGACCGTTACGCCCGCCACCTCGCCGCCACCGGGCGGCCCGGGCTGGACGCCGTGGGCGAGCAGGACGTCGAGGGCTACGTGGTGGTGCTGCGGCAGGGGTCGGACGGCGGCGCCCCGCTCTCGCCGTCGTCCACCGCGCGCGCCCTCGCCGCCGTGCGTGGCTGGCACCGCTTCGCGCACGCCGAGGGCGTGACGCGTGCCGACCCCGCCTCGCAGGTGCACGCGCCGAGCACCCTGCGCCGTCTGCCCCATGCGCTGTCGGTCGACGAGGTGGCCCGGCTGCTCGACGCGGCGGGCGCCGGCGACGGTGCGGTCCCGCTGCGCGACCGGGCGCTGCTGGAGCTGCTGTACTCCACCGGCGGACGCATCAGCGAGGTCGTGGGGCTCGACGTCGACGACGTGGACGGGCTTGCGGACGGCGCCCGGGACGACGATCTGGCGGGCGCGGGCTCCGTGCGGCTGCGGGGCAAGGGGGACAAGGAACGGGTGGTCCCGGTCGGGTCGTACGCCCGCACCGCCCTCGAGGCCTATCTCGTGCGGGCCAGGGTGCCGCTCGCGTCCGCGGGCCGGGGCACCCCGGCGCTGTTCCTCAACACCCGCGGCGCCCGGCTGTCGCGGCAGAGCGCCTGGTCGGTGCTCCAGGGCGCGGCGGAGCGCGCCGGCCTGACGCAGCACGTGTCCCCGCACACGCTGCGGCACTCCTTCGCGACCCACCTGCTGGCCGGCGGCGCCGACGTCCGCGTGGTGCAGGAGCTGCTCGGCCACGCGTCCGTGACCACCACGCAGATCTACACGATGGTGACCCCCGACGCGCTGCGCGAGGTGTACGCCGCCGCGCACCCGCGTGCCCTCGGCTGACGCCCCGGTGTCCCAACGTGCGTGCTGACTTGATCCTCATCACGCGGTCTTGAGGATCAGGTCAGCACCCACGATGCGATGCCGGCGGCGAAGGGCGGCGCGCCCGGCGTGCCGCCCGGGCCCCGCCAGGGGCTGGGGTAGCGTGACGCAGGTGAGCGAGGGACTCGGGAGCGACACCATGACGCAGACGACCACGAGCGACGCCTCACCGGCCGCGGACACCGCGACCAGCCCGGCCCCGGGGAGTCCGGCCGGCGGGTTCGAGGAGCCGCGCACCGACGTCGTCGGGCGGCCGATGCCCGACTTCCGCGACCCTTCGCCGCTGGCCTCGCACGGGCCCGCGCGCATCGTCGCGATGTGCAACCAGAAGGGTGGCGTCGGCAAGACCACCACCACGATCAACCTGGGTGCGGCGCTGGCCGAGTACGGGCGCCGGGTGCTGCTCGTCGACTTCGACCCCCAGGGCGCCGCGTCGGTCGGGGTGGGCGTCAGCCCCCACGACCTCGACCTGAGCGTCTACAACCTGCTCATGGAGCGGGACGTCAGCTTCACCGACGTCCGGCAGCCCACCCACATCGAGGGTCTCGACGTCCTGCCCGCCAACATCGACCTCTCCGCGGCGGAGGTGCAGCTCGTCGGCGAGGTGGCCCGCGAGTCGGTGCTGGCCCGCGCGCTGCGTCCTGCCCTGGACGACTACGACGTGATCCTGGTCGACTGCCAGCCGTCGCTCGGGCTGCTGACGGTGAACGCGCTGACGGCCGCCCACGGCGTGCTCATCCCGCTGGAGTGCGAGTTCTTCGCGCTGCGCGGCGTCGCGCTCCTCGTGGAGACCATCGAGAAGGTGCGCGACCGGCTCAACCCCGCGCTCGAGATCGACGGCATCCTGCCGACCATGTACGACTCGCGCACGCTGCACTCCCGCGAGGTCGTGGCCCGCGTGCACGAGGCCTTCGGCGACACCCTGCTGCACACCGTCATCGGGCGCACCGTGAAGTTCCCGGACGCCTCCGTCGCCGCGGAGCCGATCACCAACTACGCCCCGACGCACGCCGGGGCCGCCGCCTACCGGCAGCTCGCGCGCGAGCTCGTCGCCCGTGGTGACGCCGCCTGACGTCGCCGCGGGGCCTGCCGCCGACGTCGCGGAGCCCGAGGCCCCGGCCGCGGGCTTCCAGGTGCACCTCACGAACTTCACCGGGCCGTTCGACCTCCTGCTCTCGCTGATCGCGAAGCACGAGCTCGACGTCACCGAGGTGGCGCTCGCGGCCGTGACCGACGAGTTCGTGGCGCACATCCGGGCGGCCGACGAGGAGGCGCGCGCCGCGACGGCCCGCGGCGAGGAGCACCCGTCGTGGGACCTCGGGACCGCGAGCGAGTTCCTGGTGGTCGCGGCCACCCTCCTGGACCTCAAGGCGGCCCGGCTGCTGCCGGGACTCGTCGAGGAGGACGCCGAGGACCTGGAGCTCCTCGAGGCCCGGGACCTGCTGTTCGCGCGGCTGCTGCAGTACCGCGCCTACAAGGAGGTCTCCGGCATCCTCGCGGAGCGCTTGGAGACCGAGGGGCGACGGGTGCCGCGGTCGGTGCCGCTGGAGCCAGAGCTGACGGCGCTCCTGCCCGAGCTCGTGTGGACGCTGGACGGCGCCCGCCTGGCGGAGCTGGCGGCCAAGGCCCTCGAGCCGAAGGCGCCTCCCGTGGTGGGCCTGGACCACCTGCACGCCCCCGCGGTGAGCGTCCGGGAGCAGGCCGGCGTCGTGGCACGGCGGCTGCGGCGCGAGCACGTCGCCACGTTCCGCGCGCTCGTGGCGGGCGAGGAACGGCTCGTGGTCGTGGCACGCTTCCTCGCCCTCCTGGAGCTGTTCCGCAACGGCCGGGTCGCCTTCGAGCAGGCGTCGGCCCTTGGGGAGCTCACCGTGCGCTGGACGGCCGACGACGGAGGGCCGGACGGTGACGGGGAGGACGACGGCGAGCTCGCCGCCGGCTTCGAGGAGTTCGACGGGTCCCTCGCCCAGGACGGCGGGACGGACGGGCCTGCCGCGGGCGGGCGGGACATGACGGAGGTCGTGGCATGACGCAGGATACGGAGGCCGGCACGGACGCTGCGCCGGCCGAGTCGGACCGCACCGGTTCGGGCGCCGGTCCAGGGAGCGACGCCGCTGGACCGGAGGAGGCGGTGGCCGCCGGGGCGCTCGCGGTCGAGGTGGACGTCGACGACCTGCCAGGCGGGCTGGCGGCGGCGCTCGAGGCGGTGCTCATGGTCGCGGAGGCCTCGGTGCCGGTGGAGCGGCTGGCTGCGGGCGTGGCGCGCCCGGTCCCGGAGGTGTCCGCCGTGCTCGCGGAGCTGGCGGCGGAGTACCGCGGCGAGTCGGGCGGGCGTCCCCGCGGGTTCGAGCTGCGCGAGGGCGCCGACGGCTGGCGCATCTACTCGGCGCGGGCGCAGGCCGACGTCGTGGGAGCCTTCGTGCTCGAGGGGCAGTCGTCCCGGCTCAGCCAGGCGGCGCTGGAGACGCTCGCCGTCATCGCCTACCGCCAGCCGGTCACGCGCGGTCAGGTGTCCGCGGTGCGCGGCGTCAGCGTGGACGGTGTCGTGCGCACCCTGCTGGCGCGTGGCCTGATCGCCGAGACGGGCCAGGACCCGATGACCGGCGCGGTGCTGTTCGGCACCACGGGGGAGTTCCTGGACCGGATGGGCTGGACGTCGCTCGACGCCCTGCCGCCCCTCGCCCCGCACCTGCCCGACGTCGGGGAGGCGATCGGCCTGGACCCGTCCTCGGCCGGCCTCCGGGGCCGGGCCGAGGACGGGCTGGGGGCGTGAGCCCCGCGGATCAGGCGACGGTGGCGTCGACCGTCACGTCGACGTTGCCGCGCGTGGCGTTCGAGTAGGGGCACACCTGGTGGGCACCGGCCACGAGCGCGTCCGCGGTCGCCTGGTCGACGCCGCTCATCTCGGCATGCAGCGCGACGGCGAGGCGGAACCCGCCCTCCGGCGTGGGCAGGAGCGAGACCTCCGCGACCACGGCAGAGTCCGCCATGGGCGCCTTCTCGCGTCGGGCGACGAGCTTCAGCGCGGAGTGGAAGCACGCGGCGTACCCGGCGGCGAAGAGCTGTTCCGGGTTGGTGGCACCGCCGGTGCCACCCATCTCCTTGGGGATCGCGAGGTCGACGTCGAGCAGCCCGTCGTCGGACCGGGAACGCCCGTCCCGTCCGTCTCCGGTGGCGGTGGCGACCGCGGTGTACAGCGCGCTCATGGGGACCTCCTGATCGGGCCGACGGCGTCGGCCCCGTTGGTAGAGTTACTAGTTCGTCTACTAGATCACGCGGTGCCCGTTGCCGCAAGCACCCGGCGACGACGCGTCCCGGCCGGACGGCATGAGAGGTTGGAGCGATGAGAACGACGCAGGCCGGGACCGGCGCCCCGGGAGCCCGCCCCGAGCGGCGCGGGCGGGTGCGCGAGCGGATCCTCGAGGCGGGGAGCCGGCTGTTCTACGCGGACGGGATCAGGGCCGTGAGCGCCGACAAGGTCATCGCCGCGGCCGGCGTGTCCAAGGTCACGTTCTACCGGCACTTCCCCGGCAAGGACGATCTCGTCGTCGCCTACCTGGACGCGATCGGCGAGGAGGAGCGCGCCCTGCTCGCCCGGCTGCGGGCGGAGCACGAGAGCGACCCGGCCGGGACGCTCGCCGCGCTGGCGCAGGCGCTCGGGGCCGTGGCGACCGGCCCGCAGTTCCGCGGCTGCGCGTTCGTCAACGCCGGGGCCGAGTACGCCGACCCCGCGCACCAGGTGCGCCAGGCCGTGGCGCGGCACCGCGCGCGGTACGCGGAGTTCTTCGCCGACGTGGCGCGCGACGCCGGCGCGGACGACCCCCGGGCCGTGGCCGCGGAGCTCATGATGCTGCGGGACGGTGCCATGGTGTGCGGCGACGTGGACGACGAGGACGTCGTCGCACCCCGGCTCGCGGCTGCGTTCGCCGCCGTGCTGGCGCTGCACCGGCCCGCCACGACGGGGGGCTGACGCGGCGCCGTCGGGCAGGACCCGCCCGACCTGAGAGAATCGGGCACCATGAGCACCGAACGCCGCGGCGGGAGCCGCCGCACCAGCCGCCCGCAGGGACCCGCCGCACAGCGCCCGCAGCGCCCCCGCAAGGCCGCCCCCCGGCGGCCCGCCCCCCGATCGGACGAGCCGGACCGTGACGTCCACGTGGCGGACGGCGTCCGCCTGCAGAAGGTGCTCGCGCAGGCGGGGCTCGGGTCGCGCCGCAAGTGCGAGGACCTGATCGCCGAGGGGCACGTCGAGGTGGACGGGGTGCTCGTCACCGAGCTCGGCGTCCGCGTCGACCCTGCCACCGCCGTCGTGCACGTGGACGGGATGCGCGTCCAGCTGGACGCCTCGAAGGTGACGATCGCCCTCAACAAGCCGCTCGGCGTGGTGTCGACGATGAGCGACCCGGACGGCCGCCCGACGCTCGCGGACCTTGTGCGAGACCGCCCCGAGCGCCTGTTCCACGTCGGTCGCCTCGACGCCGACAGCGAGGGCCTGCTGCTGCTCACCAACGACGGCGAGCTCGCGAACCGGCTCGCGCACCCGCGCTACGAGATCCGCAAGACCTACCTCGTGACCGTGACCGGCGGCGAGTTCTACCCGCGCCACGGCAAGCAGCTGACCGACGGGGTCGAGCTCGAGGACGGGATCGCCCGCGCGGACAAGGTGCGCGTCGTCGACTCCGTGCCGGGCGAGACGATGCTCGAGGTCGTGCTCCACGAGGGCCGCAACCGGATCGTGCGCCGCATGCTCGACGCCGTCGGCTTCCCGGTCACGCGCCTGGTGCGGACCCGGATCGGCCCGATCGCGCTGGGTGACCTGCGGGTCGGGCGCACGCGGGTGCTCGGTCGCACCGAGCTCGGCACCCTGATGCGCGACGTCGACATGTGACGTCGCCGCACCCGTCCTCCCGTCCAGCAGACACCGCGCGACATCCCGCGCGACAACAGAAGGTGAGCTCACACGTGGTCGTCATCGCCGTCGACGGTCCCTCCGGGTCCGGAAAGTCCAGCGTCTCGAAGGCGGTGGCCGCCCGGCTCGGGCTGGCCTACCTCGACACGGGGGCGATGTATCGCGCCGCGACGCTGTGGTGCGTCGAGGGCGGCACCGACCTGGCCGACCAGGCCGCGGTCGCGGACGCCGTGCGCGCCATGCCGCTGGAGATAGGTCTGGACCCCGCGGCGCCCACCGTGCACCTGGACGGTCGCGACGTCGCCGAGGCGATCCGCACCACCGAGGTCTCCACGGCCGTGTCCCAGGTCGCCACGAACCTGGAGGTCCGCGCGGAGCTGCGGCGGCGCCAGCGCGACGCGATCGAGGCGGAGAACGCACCCGACGGCTTCTCGGGTGGCCAGGGCATCGTGGCCGAGGGCCGCGACATCACGACCGTCGTCGCGCCCGACGCCGACGCCCGCGTGCTGCTCACCGCGAGCGAGGAGGCGCGCCTGCGCCGGCGGTCGCTCGAGGTGCACGGCGCGGCCGACGCCGGCTCCGTCGAGGCCACCCGCGACCAGGTGCTGCGGCGCGACCGCGACGACTCGACCGTGAGCCAGTTCCAGGTCGCGGCGGACGGCGTCGTGACCGTCGACTCGTCGGACCTCGACTTCGACCAGACGGTCGACGCGGTCCTCGCCGTGGTGGCCCAGGTCACCGCCTGACGGCCTCGCCCGCCGGTCGTCCCGGTGGCCCGAGGGCACGGTGACGGGCGTCTCGTTCGTGACACGCCGCTCGGCCTGGGAGAATGGTGCCCATGACCTCTCCCGCCGACGGCTCCGTGCCCGCTGCCGAGCCCACCGACGACCCCACCACCGCGCCCGCCCCCGCGGCCGCTGCGGAGGCCGCGGAGGAGCCTGAGCTCGACGCCGTGGCCGAGGTCCTCGAGTCCGACGCGGACGACGAGGCGCGCGAGCGCGCCCTGCGTGCCGGGCTGGAGGACTTCGACCTCGACGAGTCCGACCGCGCCCTGCTGGACGCCGAGTGGGACGAGGACGACCTCGGGCCGGGCGAGGCGCCGCTGCCGGTGCTCGCCGTCGTCGGCCGCCCGAACGTCGGCAAGTCGACCCTGGTCAACCGCATCCTCGGCCGCCGCGAGGCCGTCGTCGAGGACACCCCGGGCGTCACGCGCGACCGCGTCAGCTACCCCGGCGAGTGGGCGGGTCGCGAGTTCGTCCTGGTGGACACCGGCGGCTGGGAGGTCGACGTCGCCGGCATCGAGTCGAAGGTCGCCGACCAGGCCGAGGTCGCGGTCGGCCTGGCCGACGCCGTGATCTTCGTCGTGGACTCGACGGTCGGTGCGACGTCGACCGACGAGCGCGTCGTCGAGCTGCTGCGCCGGTCGGGCAAGCCCGTCGTGCTGTGCGCCAACAAGGTCGACGGCCCGTCCGGCGAGGCGGACGCCGCCTACCTGTGGGCCCTCGGGCTGGGGGAGCCGCACCCCGTGTCCGCCCTGCACGGGCGTGGCACCGGCGACCTGCTCGACGCCGCGATGAAGGTGCTGCCCGAGGTGTCCGAGCACGGCGAGCTGCGGCCTGCCGGCCCGCGCCGCGTGGCGCTCGTCGGTCGCCCGAACGTCGGCAAGTCGTCGTTGCTGAACAAGATCGCGGGCGCCGAGCGTGTCGTCGTCGACGAGATCGCCGGCACCACCCGCGACCCTGTCGACGAGCTCGTCGAGATCAAGGGTGTGCCGTACTGGTTCGTCGACACGGCGGGTATCCGCCGGCGCGTGCACCAGACGCGCGGCGCGGACTTCTACGCCTCCTTGCGCACCCAGGCGGCGATCGAGAAGGCCGAGGTCGCGGTGGTGCTCGTCGACGCCTCCGAGCCGATGACCGAGCAGGACACGCGCGTCATCTCGCAGGCCGTCGACGCCGGGCGCGCCCTCGTCATCGCGTACAACAAGTGGGACCTCATGGACGAGGACCGCCGCCCGTACCTCGAGCGTGAGATCGAGAAGGACCTGGTCCAGGTGCAGTGGGCGCCGCGCGTCAACGTGTCGGCCCGTACCGGCTGGCACACCGACCGGCTCACCCGCGCGCTCGAGACGTCGCTCGAGTCCTGGGACACCCGGATCCCGACCGGACGTCTCAACGCGTTCCTCGGCGAGCTCGTGGCCGCGCACCCGCACCCCCTGCGCGGCGGCAAGCAGCCGCGCATCCTGTTCGGCACTCAGGCGTCCACGCGCCCGCCGCGCTTCGTCATCTTCGCGACGGGCTTCCTGGAGGCCGGGTACCGCCGGTTCATCGAGCGTCGCCTGCGCGAGACGTTCGGCTTCGAGGGCTCGCCGATCGAGATCAGCGTGCGCGTGCGGGAGAAGCGGCGGCGGTGACGCCCCGGTGAGCCGCCCGTGAGTCGCCGATGAGCGCTGCCCCGCTCGCCCGGAGGGGTCGCCTGCTGCGCCTCGGCGCGGCGCGCGACACCTCCGCCGTGCGGCACCTGGTCACGTTCCTCGTGGTGAGCGTGGCCACGGTGCTGGTCACGCGGTTCCTGCTCGCCGTCTCGGGCTACCCGCAGGTGGGCGGCGGCGAACTGCACGTGGCGCACGTCCTGTGGGGCGGCCTCGGCATGGCGCTCGCGGTGGTGGTGCTGCTCTCGTGGGTGGGGCCGGCGCTGCGTTCGCTGGGGGCGATGCTCGGCGGGGTCGGCTTCGGCCTGTTCGTCGACGAGATCGGCAAGTTCGTCACCTCCGACAACGACTACTTCTACGCGCCGACGGCGGCGCTCATCTACGCGGTCGTCGTGGTCCTGGTCCTCCTTGTCGAGGCGCTGCACGGGCGGCGGGCCCATCACCCCGCCGAGTACCTGGCCGTCGCGACCGACCGTGCCGTCGCTGGGGTCGCGGGCGGGTTCACCGACGCCGAGCGCGAGGAGGCGCGAGGTCTCGTCGCCCGCGGCCGCGGGGAGCCCGGCGCGGACGAGGTGTCCGCCCTGGTCGAGGCCGTGCCGCGCGACGACGTGGCGGTACCGGACCTGGTGCGCGTCCTCGTACGGCGCGCGTCCGGATGGTTCGCCGAGGCGCTGGAGCACCGGTGGGCCGCGGCGGTCGTCGTCGTCGCCGTGCTGGGCACCGTGACGTCGTCGCTGGTCGTCGGGCTCCGCGTCCTGACCGGGGGAGTCGACGTCCCGGGCTGGGTCGGCGTCGGCATCCTCGCGGCCGTGGCGGCGACGGTGGCGTGCGTCGTGCGGGGAGTCCTCGTCGGGTCCGGCGACCACCGTGGCGGGGCGGTGTGGGTGCGACGCGGCGTGCTCGTGAGCCTGCTCGTCACACAGCTCCTGGCCTTCCGGGCGGTGCAGTGGGCGGCGGTGTCCGGGCTGGTCGTGGACCTGCTGGTGCTGGCGGCGCTCGGGGTCGCGCTCGGCCGGGACGACGACCTGCGCACCGCTCGCGGGACGACACGCTGACCGGTGGCCGCCGGGTGACGTGCGCCACCCGCGCTTGCCAGGAGGCGGCGCCGCGTGGCACGGTCGACGGTGACGAGCGAACTTGCTCGCGTGCTCTGGGGTCGGTGAAATTCCGAGCCGGCGGTGAAAGTCCGCGACCCGGTCACAGCCTGTGACCGGTTGACCAGGTGGAACTCCTGGACCGACGGTCAAAGTCCGGATGGGAAGCGCACGCGACGGCTCCCCGTCCGGTCCGTCCCCGGCCCTCGTGGGCCGACGCCACCCCGCGTGGCGTCGCGCGGACCGGCCGGTCGCGAGCACGTCTGACCCTGCCTTCCTGCACCCCGGGGTCCGCGACCGGACGACAGGGGCAGGACACATGGAACAGCCGCAGGCGGAGTCCCCGACGACGCGCGCCGGCGCGACCGGGGCCGATGCCACCGGGGCGGAGCGGGCCGCGATGCGGCGGGCGCTCGAGCTCGCCGCGCGGATCCCCCCTCGGGGCCCCAACCCCCGCGTGGGCTGCTTGCTGCTGGACGCGGAGGGCGCGACCCTCGCCGAGGGCTTCCACCTCGGTGCCGGCACGCCGCACGCCGAGGTCGAAGCGCTGCGCGCCGCCGTCGGCCGGCTCGGGCCGGCCGCCGCGCGCGGCGCGACCGCCGTCGTCACCCTCGAGCCCTGCAACCACCACGGGCGCACCGGCCCGTGCGTCGACGCCCTCCTGGACGCCGGAGTCCGGCGCGTCGTGCACGCGCAGCACGACCCCAACCCTGCCGCCTCGGGAGGCGCCGCGCGGCTGCGCGCCGCCGGCGTCGACGTCGTCGGCGGGGTCCTCACCGACGAGGCACGCGCGCTCAACGACAGCTGGACCCGCGCGCTCGAGCTCGGCCGGCCCGTGGTGACCTGGAAGGTCGCGAGCACCCTGGACGGGCGTGCCGCGGCCGCCGACGGCACCTCGCGCTGGATCACCGGCCGGGCAGCGCGGCACGACGTGCACCGCCTGCGCGTCGCCTCGGACGCCGTCATGGTCGGCACCGGCACGGCCCTGGCCGATGACCCGGACCTCGGCGTGCGCCACGCACCCCTGACGGGCCCGCAGCCCGCGCGGGTCGTCGTCGGCCTCCGCGAGCTGCCGGCGTCGTCACGGCTCGCACGTGCCGCTGCCGCCGGCGAGACCGTGGCCCACCTGCGCACCCACGACCCGCACGAGGTGCTGGAGCAGCTCTGGTACCAGGAGCACCGGCGCGTGCTGTTGGAGGGCGGCCCCGCGCTGGCCGCCGCGTTCTGGCGCGCCGGCCTGGTCGACGAGGTCGTCGCCTACGTCGCCCCCGCGCTCCTGGGCGTCGGCGCCTCCGCCGTCGCCGACCTCGGGATCGGCACCATCGCCGACGCCGCCCGCCTCGACCTGATCGACGTGACCGTCCTGCCCCAGGACCCCGCCGACCCCACCGACACCCCCACCGTGCGGCTCACCCTGCGGCCGCGGAAGGAGCGCTGAACCATGTTCACCGGCATCGTGGAGGAGCTCGGCACCGTCGTCTCCGTGCGTGAGCACGCGGACGGCGCGCGCATCACCCTCGCCGCGGACACCGTCCTGGCGGGCACCCGGGACGGCGACTCGATCGCCGTCGACGGCTGCTGCCTGACCGTCGCGGAGACCGGCGAGCACGGCGGTCGCCGCACCTGGACCGCCGACCTCATGGCCGAGACCCTCCGGCGCACCAGCCTGGGCGAGCGGCGACCCGGCGACGAGGTCAACCTCGAGCGGGCGCTCGCGGCGGACGGGCGGTTCGGCGGGCACGTCGTGCAGGGCCACGTGGACGGCGTCGGGACGGTGCTCGCCCGGACGCCCGGCACACAGTGGGAGGTCGTGGAGATCGCGCTGCCCGCAGACCTGGCCCGGTACGTCGTGGCGCAGGGCTCCATCGCGGTCGACGGCGTGAGCCTGACCGTGGTGAGCGTCGGGGATGCCTCGTTCACCGTGAGCCTCATCCCGGAGACGCGGGCGCGCACCACCCTCGGCCACCGAGCCGTGGGGGAGAAGGTCAACCTGGAGGTCGACGTGCTCAGCAAGTACGTGGAGCGCCACCTCGCCCACGGCCTGGCCGCCACGGCAGGGGCGGCGCTGTGAGCGCCGCCGTCGACCGGGTCGCGCGCGCCGTCGCCGACGTCGCCGCCGGCCGGCCCGTCGTCGTCGCCGACGACGCCAGCCGCGAGAACGAGGGCGACCTCATCTTCGCCGCCGACGCCGCCACCCCGGAGCTCATGGGCTTCCTGGTGCGGCACAGCAGCGGCCTCGTGTGCGTGGGCGTGGCGGGCGAGATCCTCGACCGGCTCGGGCTGCCGCTCATGGTCGAGGCGAACCAGGACGCTTTCCGGACCGCCTACACGGTGACCGTGGACGCCGCCGCCGGCGGCACGACCGGCATCTCCGGCGCCGACCGAGCGCGCACCGCCCGGCTGCTCGCCGACCCGGCGTCGGCGCCCGCCGACCTGACCCGGCCGGGGCACGTGCTCCCGCTGCGCGCCCGGCCCGGCGGGGTGCTGGAGCGGCGTGGGCACACCGAGGCCGCCGTCGACCTCGCGCGCCTCGCCGGGCGCGGCGAGGCGGGCGTGCTCGCCGAGCTCGTGCACGACGACGGCACGATGATGCGGCTCCCGGCGCTGCGCGAGTTCGCCGCCGCCCACGACCTCACCCTGATCAGCGTGGCCGACCTCGTCGCCTACCGGAAGGCCACGGAGATGCTGGTCGAGCGGGTCGCCGTCACCACCCTGCCCACCCGCCACGGCGACCTCACCGCCGTCGCGTACCGGGACACCCGCACCGGCGACGAGCACGTGGCCCTCGTGGCCGGCCCCCTGGACGCCCTCGCGGACCCGGCCGGGGCGCCGGTCCTGACGCGCGTGCACTCCGAGTGCCTGACCGGTGACGCGTTCGGCAGCCTGCGCTGCGACTGCGGTCCCCAGCTCGACGAGTCGCTGCGGCGGGTCGTCGCGGCCGGGCGCGGCGTCGTCGTCTACCTGCGCGGGCACGAGGGGCGAGGCATCGGCCTGGCCGCCAAGCTCGCCGCCTACGCGCTGCAGGACGCCGGCCGGGACACCGTCGACGCCAACCTCGACCAGGGGCTGCCCGCCGACGCCCGCGACTACACCGCCGCCGCGCACGTGCTGCGCGACCTCGGCGTGCCGCGCGTCCGCCTGCTCACGAACAACCCCGCCAAGGTCGACGGCCTCGTCGCCGGGGGAGCGGACATCGTCGAGCGCGTGCCGCTCGCCCTGCCCGCCCACCCGCGCACCCTCGGCTACCTGCGCACCAAGCGTGACCGCATGGGCCACGACCTGCCGCACCTCACCGACACCCTGCACGACGCACCGACCGGAGGAGCTCCGATGCACCGCACCCCGACCACGCCCGCCCCGATCGCCGCCGGGGCGACCCGATGAGCGGCGCCGGCGCCCCCGCCGTCGCCCCCGTGGACTGCTCCGACCTGCGCGTGGCCGTCGTCGCCGCGAGCTGGCACCAGGTCGTCATGGACGGCCTCCTCGACGGCGCCCTGCGGGCGTGCGCCGACCACCAGGTCGCCGAGCCCCGGGTCGTGCGCGTGCCGGGCTCGTTCGAGCTGCCCGTGGCCGCGCAGGCGCTCGCGGCGGCCGGGTACGACGCCGTCGTCGCGCTGGGCGTCGTGATCCGCGGCGGCACGCCGCACTTCGACTACGTGTGCGCCGCCGCGACCGACGGGCTCAACCGCGTGGCCCTCGACCACACCGTGCCCGTCGGCTTCGGGCTCCTGACCTGCGACGACGAGCAGCAGGCCCTCGACCGCGCCGGGCTGGCCGGATCCCACGAGGACAAGGGGTACGAGGCCGCGGCCGCTGCCCTCGCCACCGCGCGCGTGCTGGGCGAGGTCCGTGACTCTCCGCTGACCGGTGCCCGCGTCGATGCAGGAGCAGTGTCCGACCTGGGGTAGTATTTCGGTCGGCCCTCCGGGGTGGCACCACGGTGCCACGTTGACGGGCCGACGGGCTGTGGCGCAGCTTGGTAGCGCACTTGACTGGGGGTCAAGGGGTCGCAGGTTCAAATCCTGTCAGCCCGACCAGGGTGAAAGCCCAGGTCAGAGGCCGTTTCCACTACGGTGGGGACGGCCTCTCGTTGTCTCTCGACCAGGCGTGACCACCATTTCCGACCACCATCGGTGGCTCAGACGGCCCTCGGGCGGCCGTTGAGAGCGGCGTCGAGCGTCGCCATGGCGGCCTTTGTCACGTCCGGCTGAAGGTGCCCGTACGTGTCCGCCGTGACCGTGATGGACGCGTGCCCGAGGACGTCCGAGACGACCTTGAGCCCGACGCCCGACGAGAGCATGAGGGATGCCGCCGTGTGCCTCAGGGTGTGGAGGCCGACGTCCTCCAGCCCGGACCGCTTCGCTGCCGTCGTGAGGGCGCGTAGCGCGTTGCGCGGGTCAAGGGGACGGCCCAGGTCGGTGGTGAAAACGTGCCCCTTGTCGGCCCCGCTGGTCGCCCGCCTTGAGCCGGGCGCGTGCCTGCGTTGCCTTGACCGAGCGCAGCACCGAGACCGTGCCCTCAGCAAGATGCACGGTCCGCCGGGACCGGTCCGTCTTCGTGGGCGAGACGACCAGCGAGCCGCCGGTGCGCGAGAGAGTGCCGGTAACGCGGGCAGTGCCGTTCGTCAGGTCAACCTGCGACCAGTGCAGCGCGAGCGCCTCACCCCGACGAATCTCGGTGGAGACGGCTGCTCCATGCGCTCACGCCACATCTCCCGCGCGAGGTCCGCGTCCGGGTGCGGCACCTGCCCGAAGTAGTTCCGCACCGCCCGGTAGGCCGCCGACTTGTCCGCGTACCCGACTGTCTGTGCGACCTGAGCCCACGTCGCGCCCGCGACCCGGGCCGTCCAGGCCCGTTGCGCCCGCACCTCAGCGCTCACCTGCCGGTTCAGCGCCGCCGTTGACACGGGGTTGACCTCGCCCATTCTCCGAGTGTGGACCGCGAGGTTCCTGGAAACCTGGGGCTTCGTGATCCCGCGATGGTGACGGCCTCAGCTGTCCTCGGCCGCTGCATCTGAAGGCCGCACGAGGTCGAGGATCCCCCCTGAATCACGGCTCCATTCGTTGCTTGGAACGTCGCGAAAGAACCACAACGCCCGGTGCGGGTTCCCGGGCAGGTCGACGCAGATCGACTCGCCGGGACGGATTGCGGGGCGAGACACCTCGAACGAAGTGGCTCCCTGCCCGTCGTCGACACACGGCGTCACGTCAAACACGGGCATTTCGCTCTGGTTCGCTATCCAGAGCCGATGCGTTGGTTCCGGAGGTAGATCCTCCCCGCACCATTCCCAGATTTCTGGAGGGTCGGTGTCGCGCCACACGGCAACGTGCCGAGCCTGATGCTCTCGGTCGCGGCGGACCTCAGCAGCAACCGCACGGTCCCGGTCCTGTTCGAGTCGGGCTATTTCCCGCGATGCTGCGCGCTGCTCCCGTAACCCGAGAACAACAGCCACGATCACCGTCCCGACAGTCCCGACGGCAGTCATGATGTCCCACAGCCCGGCCGAGTCGCGTACGACTACCTCGATGGTGAATGCCACGGACCGACGGTAGCGAAGTCCCGAGCGCGCGACCCGGCAGCGCCCGGGTGCCACGAGTGTGGCCCAGGTGAAGGGGCAACCTCGGCGCGCAGCGAAGCGAGCACCGGGGGCGGCAGCCCGACCGTCACGGCCCTGCCCAGACGAGCACGCACTCGTGACCGCGATCCCCTGGCGAGTGTCCGGTAAGTCCGGTCCGATCTTGTGCGAGGCGGCAGCCACCTACAGAGGCGGGGAGCGTCTGCTCCGCGTAGGCGTATACCGAATCGTCAAGGCGCGGGGGGTGTCAGGTTGACCCCCGTCACGACCACCATTGGGCGGTCGTGATGGTGGTCGCAGTGTGTACGGAGCGTGCAGTGCGACGCAGAGGGCAGCATTTGCAACGGTCTGCGTCGCACTGCAACGTCGATCCGCTATCTGGGGGTCCGAAGTACGGCTCCTCGGTCAGCATGTGCTCCGCGTCATCGGCCAGGTCTGCACGGCCTTCGACACGCCCCACGATCGTTGTGGCGTCTCCCGCCCAGGCCCGAACGGACATGACCGCAAGTCGGTATCCGCGCCCGAGGTTCGACATCATCGCGCCATCGGGCTGCATCGGCGGCAGCGGGATCAGGCGCTTGCCCGCGCGGGTGGTCACCGGTCCGAGGGCCTCGAACCGACCGCGACCGACCGACCACACTCGCGTGACCGTCCCCTCGATGGCGGCACGGTTGCGCCCGAGGTAGTCGAGCCGGGTCGCGACCCCCCACCAGGTTGCCAGGTTGGTCGCGGCGCGTTCGCCGTAGATGTCCCCGACCAGGGAGCGGCCGCCGGTCAGGAAGTCGAGCGCTGCATACTCGTAGTCGAACCCGGTGGCGTCCCAGTCAGCGAAGACATCGGCCGGCTCACGGATCCGCATTGCCTGCTCGAACAGGTGCACGGTGGCAGCCGGGACGTCGCCGGCCGCGACACCGAAGGCGGCGGCCCAGCCGTTGAGGCTCGTGGTGTCGGTGCCGCGCTGTGGGTAGTACTTGCGGTCCAGTGCCGTGGTCACGACGTTCACGTGATAGTTCACAGGCAGCATGAGGGACGCCTGGAGAGCTTGGGCGAGCCGAGGGGTCTCGTTGCGCACCGCCGTGACCACCGCGCGCAGGGTCGCCTCGTCGGGGAACAACAGCCGCCCCTGGGTGACCCGGGAGGCAAAGACGGCCTGCTCCAAGGTGCGCTGCATCCCTCGAGTCAGCAGCGCCTGGCCCTGTCGTCGCCCGCCGGGGTTGAAGCTGGTCACCATGAACCGCTTCCCCGGGGCGCTCGTGACCACGTAGAGAGGGACCGGCGGGCCGGAGATCGCTCCGGGACGCTCCAGGCGCGCGACGGGCCTGCCCACACGGGTCGCCTTGGCGGTCTTCTCGGCGTCGTACTCGCTGGGGCGCATGAGGCAGGCTCCTGTTCGGGGGTGCTCGACGGAACCTCATGTGGGCAGCCCGGTGGCGCTGCTCCGGCCCTCGGCGCGGCTTGGTCAGTGGGTGCCGGGGCGGCCAGAGGGGCAGGCCCATGTCTGAGGTTGTTCGCACTCAGGTGGCCCTCCGCACGGCACTCGATGACCGTGGCCATCGCCCGTGCTGAGGTCGCGGCGGGCCGCGCGGTTTTTCACCCGCTCGGCGTCTTCCCGGGGCAACGGTCGTGGCGGTAGTTTCCGGGCAGCTCACAGTCGAGATTGTGGCATTCACAGTCGAATACCAGGGATGGTGCGTTCGTGCGGTCTGGGCGGGTTGTCGCTTCGAGCGGCCTTGTGGCGTTGGTGTTGGGCGGCATCGTTCCGGTCTCGGCCGGAGCCGAGGAGACGCCAATCGAGTGCGTCTCGTCGGTCGCTGACGCGGCGTCTGCGGCGGAGATGGCCGCAGTGTGCGGGAGTGAGGTCGAGGTGCGGTCGGCACGGACGCCGTGGGACACGTTGTGGGCAACCCCAGGTGGGGGCGGTCGCGTAGAACTCTCGGCGACCGCGGTCCGCACGGACGTCAACGGCGGGTGGGAGCCGATCGACACCTCGCTCGTCGCGGCGACCGAGCCGGGGGCAGGGATCACGGTCGCTGCGCCGGCGCTGCCGATCACGTTCTCGGACGGCACCGCCGGGATGCCGCTGGCCACGATCGCCAGCGACGAACACGTGCTCGAGTTCCATGCGCCGTTCGGCCTGACGACGCCTTCGATCGAGGACGGCCGCGTGATCTACCCCGAGGTGCTGCCGGGGGTGGACCTGATCGCAACGATCGATGAAGACGGTTCGGGGTTCTCCGAGGTGTTGCGCGTGGACTCGCCGCAGGCCGCTGCGAACCCGGCGCTGGCCGAGCTGGAGTTCCCGGTCACGGTCTCTGACGGGTTGAACGTCGCAGAGTCTGAGGGCGGATTTGTCGCCTCCGACGCCGACGGGCAGGAAGTGTTCACCAGCCCGACGCCGTTGATGTGGGACTCGGGCTCTACGGCACAGCAGATCGAGGCGGCTGAAGGCGCCCAGGCACAGCTCGCTGCCGGCGACCTCGGAGTAATGGCGCTTTCGGCGAGCTTGGATGCGGCGGAGGTCGGTGCGCAGTTCGGTGACACGTTGGTGGACCCGGCCACGGGGGAGCCGGTGGGCGAACCCGTGGAGTCCCCGGCGCTGTCCAGCACGGTGGCGCCGATGCCGGTCGATGTGGCAGACAGGTCCGTGACCATCACTCCGGACGCCGGAATGATCGCAGACCCGGGCACGTCATGGCCAATCTATATCGACCCGTCAATCGGCCGTGAGCCCGTGGAATGGACTGCTCTGCGCTCCGGGATGTCGTCGGACTACAAGTTCTCCGGCGATCAGGGGCTCGGGTTGTGCGACGTATCGGTGGAGGCCGATTGCGGACGGGACTTCAAGAGCCGGCTGGTGTGGGAGTTCCACAACCTAGACCCGATCGAGAATCTCGCCGCGAGCGACATCGTCTACGGTCATTTCAGCGCGTTGGGTACCAGCTCGTACAACTGCACGAGCTATGCGGTCCAGGCCTACCGTGTGGAAAACATCGCCTCCGGTACGACGTGGGACTCGAACTCAGGGTGGACGGATAGCAGGCTGCAGGACAGCCGCGACGTGCATCACAGGTCTGGGTGCCCGGACGGACCACGAAGGATCACGTGGGACGTTACTGACGCGGCGAAGTACACCGCGACCAATGGCGGATACTTGACCATCGGGCTGAAGGACTATTACGAGAACTCGATGACGAGGTGGAAGCGGTACGCGCATGACGCGAAACTGTCGATCGCTTTCAACCGTGCACCCAACACCCCCTACAGCCTTTCCGCCGTGACCGAGGATGGGAAGTACACCTGCTCGTCGGAGAGCGGGACAGACAACATGCGGTCCCGGGTCCCCTCTCTGAACGCGGTTGTGACAGACCCGGACGGACCCTATTGGGGGCAGAAGGTTCGGGCCCGGTTCCAGGTGTTCGACGATGCGTCGGGGAGCGAGGTCTGGGAATCGGCGCTGACGACCGCACAGGAGAGCGGGCAGCAGCACTCGGTCACCGTCCCTTCCGGCGAGCTGACCAGCGAACGCGTATACCGCTGGCGGGCGCAGGCCCAGGACGTCACGGACGATGCGGACAACAGCAGAACGTCGCCGTGGTCCTCGTGGTGCTACATCCGACCCGACACGACGCCCCCCAAGAAGCCGACAGTGACGTCATCGACCTACCCGGAGGACCTCGTCAGCGGCGGCATTGGGACGACGGGGACGTTCAAGTTCGGGCCGAACGGCTCAGATGACGTGGTCAAATACGCCTTCTCGTTCAACTCCGATGCACTCAGCTGTCGCGTCGTCGACCCTGACAGCTGCGTCTCCGGAAACAGCGCGACGGTCTCATTTACCCCGAAATCTCTCGGGTCACAGGTCCTGTATGTGCAGTCCCTCGACAAGGCTGGCTATGGGTCACCTGTTGCCGTCTACGCCTTCGGTGTGAACTTCCCGAGCGTCAGCGCGTACTGGCACCTGGACGGCAACGGGACGGACTCGGCCGCTGGAGGTAAGCACCCACTGACAATGTCGCCGAACCCCACGTTCGATCCGGGTGTGGGGCTCTATGACAACGACAAGGCTCTGGCCCTCGACAGCGCAGACGACTACGCGTCGACCTCGGGTCCCGTGGTCGACACATCGAAGAGCTTCTCGGTGACGGCATTCGTCAACCCATCGTCCGCGTCTAGCCAGGTCCAGGTGGCGGTCTCTCAAGACGGAGACCTGAGCAGTGGCTTCAAGCTGGGGCGGCTGGGCACAGGCAACTGCTCGAACGGGGCGACGACCTGCTTCGGCTTCTGGAAGAGCAATGCCGATTCGGCCAAGATTGACAACACCATCGTCACCTCCGAGGTTCCCGTCACGCCTGGCGGCTGGACGTTCCTGGCAGGGGTTTATGACGCCGGGACCAAGCAGATGAGCCTGACAGCGTGCGACCTGTCTCGCTCCGTGGCGGTAGCAGTACCGAGTGACCCGGTGACGTACGGCGGCACAACGTGGAAGTCGTTCGGCAAGGCACAGGTCGGACGGGGCCTCGTCAATGGGACCTATGGGGAGAACTGGAGCGGACACATTGACGATGCACGGGTCTATGCCGTTCCCATCCCGATCGAGACCATCCGCACCATCTGCCAGGGCGACCCGACGTGAGGCGCGCGGCCGGTAGCGATTCGGCGGGGAGACGGACTGACGGCGTGGTGGGTTCGAGGGGGGCTGGCGTGAGCGCGTTGAGGTCGAGGGTGACCAGGTGGACGGCAACGGTTGTGACGACTGTCGTTGCTGTTGCCGGGGTCGGGGTACAGGCGGTTGCCGATGACGGGCCGTCGTTGGCCGAGCGAGAGTCGTGGACGGCTGAGCAGCGGCGCGCTTACGGCGAGGATCTGTGGCAGGACCCGGACACGGAGAAGCCGCTCGCGGCGACCGCCGTGGCGCCCGAGGTGCTTGACGACCCTGCCACCGTGGAAGGGACCACGGCGTGGGCGTTGGCCCATGACAGCGAGGTAGTTGCGTCACAGCCGGCCCCCGAGGTGGCCGACGAGGCCACCATCACGGTGGCGGCACAGGACCACGAGCCGACGCAGGTTGGCGGGCTCGGTATTCAGGCTCAGGCCGCGGGCGCCGACGCACCGCGCGGGCCCAGCAGCGACGCGAGGTTGCGGGTGCGGACGCTCGACTCTGAGGACGCCTCGGCGATGGGCGTGGACGGAGCGGTCTTCACCGTCGAGCAGGTGGATGCTGCCGCCGGTCAGGACAAGTCGGTCGTGGACACGCCCGTGACGGTTGAGCTAGGAGTCGACGCGTCCGCGGTGGGCGCCGGCTCTGCAGACTGGCTGTCTCGCGCGCGACTGGTCCAGCTCGCGCCGTGCGCCTTGACAGCCCCGCAGAAGGCCAAGTGTCAGGAACGCACGCCGGTCTCGGACGGCGGAGTCGACCTGAAGTCCGGGACGGTCTCCGGGACCGTCGAGGTCCCCGCCCAGATGGCAGAGAGCGCCGACGGGCAGCGCCTTTCGGCGACGAGCGGTGACGTGATGGTGATGGCGCTGGAGGCGACGGCGTCCGGTTCTAGTGGTGACTGGTCGGCGACGCCGTTGTCTCCTTCGGCCTCGTGGCAGGTCTCCCAGCAGTCCGGCAGCTTTGCCTGGTCCTACCCGATGCGCACGCCCACGACTCCGGGCGGGCTCGAGCCCGACGTGTCGCTCAGCTACGACTCGGGCTCGCTCGACGGTCGGGTGGCATCGACGAACAACCAGGCCGGACAGATCGGTGACGGTTGGTCGCTCAATGCGGCGGGCTTCGTCGAGCGACGGTACGTCCCGTGCGCCGACGACATGAAGGCCGTGGACGGCAAGGCGGCGAACAACGCCTCGCACGAGACGGGTGACCTGTGCTGGCACGACGACAACGCCACCCTGACGCTCGGCGGGAAGTCGTCTGAGCTGATCCAGGTCGGTACCTCCGACGAGTGGCGGTTGAAGGACGACGACAACTCCAAGGTCGAGCACCTGACCGGTGGATGGAACTCGGACAACAACAAGGAGTACTGGAAGGTCACCACTAGTGACGGGACCCAGTACTGGTTCGGCCGGGGCAAGCGGTCGGCGACCGACACCAAGGAGCTGAACTCGGCCTGGACGGTGCCGGTGTACGGCAACCACCCTGGTGAGCCGTGCTATGCGTCGACGTTCGCGGCGTCGGACTGTAATGGGGCGCAGGCCTGGCGGTGGAACCTGGACTATGTGGTGGATACGTCGGGCAACTCGATGACATACACCTATGACCGTGAGACCAACTACTACGGGCAGAACGGCAATGCCGGGGCGGCCCAGTACGTGCGCGGTGGCGCCTTGCGGTCGATCGAGTACGGCACGCGTGCCGGCGCGGAGACCGGAAACGCGGCGGCCAAGGTCGTCTTCGGCGTGGCTGAGCGGTGCATCGCAACATCTGACTTCGACTGCGCGGCGAGCAAGCTGACCGCAACGAACGCAGGTCACTGGCCGGATGTGCCCTTTGACCGCATCTGCACGTCGACGACCTCTTGTGCGTCGCGCACGGTGCCGACCTTCTTCTCGCGGCTGCGCACGACGACGGTCACGACGCAGATCCTGACTGCCGCGGGCACCTATCGTTCGGTGGACCGCTGGGACCTGACGCAGAGGTTCCCGAACTCGGGCGACGGGACCGGTCCGGCTCTGTGGCTGGAGGAGGTCACGCATGTAGGCCTGGGCGCGTCGACGAGCGTGACGCTGCCGGCGACGTCGTTCGTTGGTGAGCAGATGCCTAATCGTGTCGACGCACGCATGGACGGCCGGTTCCCGATGAACAGGTACCGGATCTCGAGCATCACGTCCGAGTCCGGTGCGGTCACCAGCGTGAACTACACCGACCTCGACTGCACGCCGACGTCGTTGCCGTCGAAGCCGGAGGAGAACACTCGGCGGTGCATGCCGGTGTACTGGACGCCTGAAGGCGCGACCGAACAGGAGCTGGAGTACTTCCACAAGTACCTGGTGGCCTCGGTGGTCGAGAACTCCCAGGACACCTACTCCAAGCCGGTCGAGACCCATTACTCCTACGCAGGTAACCCCGCCTGGCATTACGACGACGATGGCCTCGTGCGACCGAAGTACCGGACGTGGTCGCAGTGGCGCGGGTACGGCGCGGTCGACGTGTTTGTCGGTGCGCCGACCGAAACGAGCGGCGATCCGCAGGTGCGTACGAAGTACCGGTACTTCCGGGGCATGCAGGGCGACCGCTTGGCACCGTCGGGCGGCACCCGCAGCGAAGACGTGGACGGGATCACGGACGACGACCAGTTCGCCGGCATGGAGCGCGAGCAGATCAGCTACAACGGGGCCGACGTCATCGAGTCGGTCAAGAGCGTGCCGTGGCGTTCAACCGCTACGGCCACCAACGCGGACGGTGACAAGGCCTTCCACACCGGAGTGGGGCAGACCGACACGGTCACGACGTTGGCCGGAGGTGATACGCGCACCGCCCGTCAGATCACGAAGCTCTCTGACGAGTACGGGGCACCGTACGAGGTCGACGACCTGGGGGACACATCGACGTCCGCGGACGACCGGTGTGTCAGGACCACCTACATCCGGAACACGGACAAGAACATCCTCGACACGGTGAAGAGTGTCGAGACAGCCTCGGTAGCGTGCGCGACGGACCCTGCGCGTCCGGCGCAGCTGGTCTCTGGCCAGAAGTTCGCCTACGACGGGGCCTCGGTCGGGACCGAACCGACGATCGGGCGGGTCACCCTGCGTCAAGAAGCCGACACAGACTCGGACGGCGCGCTCGTTTACACGGACGTCGAGACCACGACGTATGACACCTTTGGTCGTCCCACGTCGGTGGCGGACGCGTTGACGCGCAAGACCACGACTGCATACACGAACACGGCGGGCCTGACCACGGGGACCACGGTCACCTCCCCGGACCCGGACGGCAGCGGCGCTGTCACCGCGCTGAAGACCGTATCGGTCCTGGACCCCGCGTGGGGTGCGCCGACCAAGACGACCGACCCGAGCGGGAAGGTCACCTCGGGGACGTACGACGCGCTCGGTCGCCTCACGCAGGTGTGGGAACCAGGTCGCGTGCAGGGCACCGACACGCCGACGACGAAGTTCGGGTACACGGTGCGCGCGACCGGCATGAATGCCGTCACGACGCAGACCCTGAACTACGACGGGTCGGCATACGTGGCGAGCTCGGTGATCTACGACGGGCTGCTCCGGCAGCGCCAGACCCAGGCGCCATCCGCCGACCGAGCCCACCCGGGCCGGCTGGTGACCGACACCCTCTACGACTCGCGCGGCCTGGCGGACCTGCGCAACGAGCCCTGGTACACCACGGGCGCGGTGGCGACGACTCTCGTGACGACGAACGACGCGAAGCCCGGATCGACCGTGATCGGGTATGACGCGGCGGGCCGGGTTACCAAGGAGACCTTCCGGATCGGAGGTGCGACGGTATGGAGCACGTCGACCAGCTACGGCGGGGACCGGGTGACCGTGGATCCGCCGGATGGTGGGACCGCGACCTCGACGATCACTGACGCTCGGGGGCGTACCTCGGTGCTGCGCCAGTTCCTGGGAGACGCGCCCTCGGGCTCGTTCCAGGACACGAAGTACACCTACGACGACGCCGATCGGCTCATCGGGGTGCGTGACCCTGACGGCAACAACTGGTCGTACACCTACGACCTGCGCGGACGCCAGGTCACCGCCAAGGACCCGGACAAGGGCACGACGACCACGACCTACGACAAGGCGGGTCAAGTCGTCTCGACCAAGGACGCCCGCGGCGAGGTGCTGGCGTACACCTACGACCCTCTGGGCCGTAAGACCTCGATGCGCGACGACGCCACCTCGGGTCCCGCCAGGGCGACCTGGACCTACGACACCCTCGTCAAGGGACAGCTGACGAAGTCGGTACGCAACGACGCCTCGGGTGCTTACACGCTCGCCGTGACGGGATACGACGACCACTACCGTCCCCTCGGTCAGACCGTCGCCGTCCCGACGTCGCAGGGCGCGCTCGCCGGTGAGTACACGACGAACTACACCTACACACTCGACGGCCGGATCAAGACCACCAAGCTCCCGGCCGGTGGGGGGCTGAACGCCGAGACCACCGAAGTGTTCTACGACGCAACGAACCAGGCCGAGTGGATGGGAGCGTCGTTCCCGAACGGGACGTACGTGGCTGGTACGGCGTACTCGCCGTACGGGGAGCTGTTGAAGGCCGATATGGGCGGCAGCTACGTCGTGCAGGCGAACTGGGCGTACGAGCAGGGCTCACGGCGACTGATGCGGTCGTGGGTGCAGCGTGAGGGCGCGAGCGCGTTCGAGTACGACGCGAGCTACGGGTACGACGATGCGGGCAACGTTCTGCGGGTCGCGGACACGCCGGGCGCGGGCCTGGCGGCTGACGTGCAGTGCTTCGACTACGACGGGCTGCGCCGCCTGACGCAGGCGTGGGCTCAGGACAGCAGCGCGTGCGCGACGACACCGTCCACCAGCGTGCTGGGCGGGGCTGCGAAGTACTGGACGAGCTATGAGTTCGACGCAGTGGGCAACCGTACGGGTGTGGTGAACCACTCGACCGCGACGGGCGGCACGGACACGACGCTGTCGTACACGTATCCGGGTGCGGGTGCGGCCAAGCCGCACGCGGTCAGCTCGGTCACGGCGTCGGGCGGTTCGACAGGGACGTCGTCGTTCACGTACGACCTCTCGGGGAACACCACGGGCCGGACTGTGGCTGGCAAGCCGGCGCAGACCCTGGCGTGGGATGCGGAGGGTGAGCTGTCGAAGGTCTCGGAGGGGGCCACCACGACGGGGCAGTTCGTGTACACGGCCGACGGTGAACGCCTGACCCGGACCCAGGGTGGCAAGACGACCCTGTACCTGCCGGGCGGGATGGAGCTGACCGCGTCGGGTTCGACGGTCACTGCGCAGCGTTATTACCAGTTCGGCGGGCAGACGGTCGCGGTTCGCACGGGTGCGGGTGCGTCGGGGACGACGACGATCGTGGCGGACCATCACGGCACGGGTGTGGTGCAGGTGGTACAGGCGACGAACACGATCTCGCGCCGGTACACCGATCCGTACGGTCAGGCTCGAGGCGGCAGTGCGGCGTGGACGGGGGATCGCGGCTTCCTGGACAAGACCGCGGACGCGACCGGCCTGGTGGCTGTCGGGGCCCGGTACTATGACGGGTTGATCGGCCGGTTCATCAGCGTGGATCCGGTGATGAATCTGTCGGATCCGCAGCAGTGGAACGCCTACTCGTACGCGAACAACAACCCGCTCACGTGGTCGGACCCGAGCGGTGAGATCCCGATCGGTGCGGGGCACGTGGGGTACAACCCGCACCAGGCGAACGACACACGTAAGTACGACACGAAGACCCATGCGATCGTGCGGCACGCGGTGCCCACGCGGGTACGGACGAGCTCTCGCAGCTACTACCGCACACCGCACTTCACCGTCCCCGCAGCCGAGAACCCCTACGCTGGTGGTGGTGGCGGCCGCGGTGGTGGCTTCCCGAGCGGCTCGAGCTCCATGCGGGCCAAGTTCCAGGCGCCCTCACCGCAAGAGAACATCGCACGCCTGGACGCGGCGTCAGCCAGGCCCCAGACGCGAGTTAGCCCTCGGGCGGCAGAGAATGCGGCACTCCCTGAAGGCGTGGTATATAGAAGGACTGACGCCTTTGATGAAAAGCCATACATCGGACAAGCCAAGAGTCTCGCGCGCTATGCGAAGCGGCAGGCAGAACACAACCGTGCGCATCCAGATTCTGATTTCGAGTTTGAGATCATTGGCCGGGCGAAGCCTGGTGTCGAACTTGATCGACTCGAGGAATATTTCATTCGCCAGGGAGGCGGTCCCACTAACAAGGGAAACCCGGAAGGGGGGCTCTCTAATCTGAGAGTTCAGATGCTAGACCCTAGGTACATGCGCGCTGGAGGAGATCCGTTTTGAGCAAATTGCAAGTAGGTGATATTTTTCTTGTTCCTGTGGACGACGAGAGATCCGGTGTCGGCCAGGTCGTAGGCAGGTACGGCGACGACGCGCTCTATCTTGCGATATTCGAGCGCTTGCTCGCAGTTGGAGACGCTGTGAGCGGCGCTTTGGGAGTCTTGTCTGACGGGCCCGTATTCTTGGCGCTCTCCACCGACGCAAAGATTCATGTTGGTCACTGGTCAGTGGTCAGTAACGCGGCAGTGGGCGATTCGATCCCTTTCCCTGTCTACAAGGAGATGGTCGGCGTTCCAGGGAACTATGAAGTCGTCGACTACACGGGTATGCGGCGGAGATCGGCGACGCCGGCCGAGATTGAAATCTTGCCCAATCGCAAAATTGTTGCCCCCATAAGACTTCAAAAGGCTCTTCGGGCAATTCATGGCTTGGAGCCCTGGAATGAGGTCTTTGAGGAACTTCGACCGGGAGTCCGCCCTACCAGTGCAGACATGTTTGGCGATTCTTGGTCGATCCGGGGGGGCTGAGCCTTTCCCAGTGACGCCTTCCCAGCATTGGCCCTACCTTACTTGGACCGCCGTGCTGCCGAGGCGGTCCACGATGGTCGAGCTCTTTGCTGGCCTCCTGGCGCGGATCCTGAAGGAGCGAGACACCCGCGAAGTCGGTACGCAACGACGCCTCGGGCGCCTACA
This sequence comes from Isoptericola sp. NPDC055881, assembly GCF_053615895.1. Taxonomy (NCBI): domain Bacteria; kingdom Bacillati; phylum Actinomycetota; class Actinomycetes; order Micrococcales; family Promicromonosporaceae; genus Isoptericola; species Isoptericola sp. NPDC055881. The sequence continues at coordinate 42,754 of NZ_JBSHCR010000013.1, read as the reverse complement.
CGCTCGCCGTGACCGGATACGACGACCACTACCGCCCTCTTGGTCAGACCGTCGCCGTCCCGACGTCGCAGGGCGCGCTCGCCGGTGAGTACACGACGAACTACACCTACACACTCGACGGCCGGATCAAGACCACCAAGCTCCCGGCCGGTGGGGGGCTGAACGCCGAGACCACCGAAGTGTTCTACGACGCAACGAACCAGGCCGAGTGGATGGGAGCGTCGTTCCCGAACGGGACGTACGTGGCTGGTACGGCGTACTCGCCGTACGGGGAGCTGTTGAAGGCCGATATGGGCGGCAGCTACGTCGTGCAGGCGAACTGGGCGTACGAGCAGGGCTCACGGCGACTGATGCGGTCGTGGGTGCAGCGTGAGGGCGCGAGCGCGTTCGAGTACGACGCGAGCTACGGGTACGACGATGCGGGCAACGTTCTGCGGGTCGCGGACACGCCGGGCGCGGGCCTGGCGGCTGACGTGCAGTGCTTCGACTACGACGGGCTGCGCCGCCTGACGCAGGCGTGGGCTCAGGACAGCAGCGCGTGCGCGACGACACCGTCCACCAGCGTGCTGGGCGGGGCTGCGAAGTACTGGACGAGCTATGAGTTCGACGCAGTGGGCAACCGTACGGGTGTGGTGAACCACTCGACCGCGACGGGCGGCACGGACACGACGCTGTCGTACACGTATCCGGGTGCGGGTGCGGCCAAGCCGCACGCGGTCAGCTCGGTCACGGCGTCGGGCGGTTCGACAGGGACGTCGTCGTTCACGTACGACCTCTCGGGGAACACCACGGGCCGGACTGTGGCTGGCAAGCCGGCGCAGACCCTGGCGTGGGATGCGGAGGGTGAGCTGTCGAAGGTCTCGGAGGGGGCCACCACGACGGGGCAGTTCGTGTACACGGCCGACGGTGAACGCCTGACCCGGACGCAGGGTGGCAAGACGACCTTGTACGTGCCGGGGGATGGAGCTGACTGCGTCGGGTTCGACGGTCACTGCGCAGCGTTATTACCAGTTCGGCGGGCAGACGGTCGCGGTGCGGACCGGGGCCGGTGCGTCGGGGACGGCGACGCCGCGGCGGCACATCTACGCTCGCAATATCCGGACTCCTTCGGAGAAAAGACGTTGGACGCGGCAAGTGGGCCTCGGCGATTGGACATCTACACGCGAACCAAGGTCCGCCATCGAGGTTAAGGTAGGGAGGGTGTACCTCACTAAAGCCATTAGGCAACAGGTTTGCGCGCGACGTCGAACTGCGGGACGCTAAGCTGGTGTCATCGGTCGAGTGGTACTTCGTGAAGAGTTCAGTCACGGGCAAGTCTGGCCCGTCAGGGCCGCTTGCGAAGCTTTTGGACCATCATGGGATTACATACAATGTCGTCGGTTGATTGGATCGGCTACGAGCCGTACGTGCCCCCGATTGCAGGGCCGCTCGATGCCATGACTCGGCGTCAAGCCCGAGAATGCTTCAATCACGTGATGGAGCAACGGCCACGAAGGCTTGAGTATCTTCGCGGACTGGTCCAGGCAAACGGGGTGGTCTTGGGGTCGGATGACCATGCGATTCAGAAGCTCAACGAATGGGTTTGTGACAACGTCGAGCCGTCACCTACCGAGGAGGGGAGTTTGAAGCCCCTCTGGTATTCGGTGGCGTTCGATGTGGGTATGTTCCTTAGTGAGATCTTGATCGAGCGTTCGCCAAATCTCCATTGGGAACTGTTTGTGAATGGCAAGAAGAATGTTTCATATCAGAGACCGGTAGTAATGGGGTTTTCAAAGGTTGCGAATAAGAACTACAACTTTGACGGTGCGCGCCTCGTAGTAGGTGAGTGTCATCGCATTGTTGCGGGGTTAGGCGTCCAGCCAGACTATTTTGTCGATGTGGTAAATTATTGGACGAGCTGTGCCTAGGCTGGAGGACAAGGCGCAGCCTTCTCGGTGATGAGTTGTCTAGAGCCGGTCACCATGCATGGGGTCCGCGCGTTCACTCGGCCCTGAAGGCCAGCAGACTTAGGAGAAGCTCGCGCCGTGGTCCTCGATCATCGAGGGGGGCAGCTCCCGCAGCTTCGCGCCGTCGACCTTCCAGGTGTCGCCGTCGGCGACCATGTTCAGGTACATCAGCGAGTCGTCGCCGTACCAGTCGTGGGTCTTGCGCTGCCCGGCGCTGGCGGTGATCTTGTAGGCCACCAGCACCTGGAACGCCGACTCTGAGTGCTCGGCCTCGATGACCGGCTCGGACCTCATGTAGCCCATCCCTGGCCCTTCGAACGCCCCGCCCATCGCGGCCAGCTGCTGCCAGACGGCCCCGGTGCGCACGTCCTTGAGCGACTTCACCAGGTGGGGGGTGCCCCACTCTGCGGCGACGTCCTGCAAGGCAGTGACCGGGTTGTCGGGCGTCCCGAACGCGTCGAAGGTCCAGGCGTCGTTGACGAACCGTTGAGCGATGTTCGCGGCCAGGCGCATCTGGTCCTCGGCAGGCCATCCTTCCAGGCGGGTCGCGACACTCACGCCCTTGAGCTGGCCGTCCCCGGTCTGGCAGGTCAGGTTGGCGCGGCCGACACCAGCCACCTGGTTCGGACTGGCGGAGGTGCGACAGAGGCTCCCCGGCCAGCTCTCGCCCGCCTCGATCGTGCGGGTTCGCTCCTAGCCGCGGCGTGGTTCACGCTCAGCGGTGCAGACGTCTCATGGCCGCTCGAGCCTGCGCGGTACGACCTGCTGGTCACCACGGGGGCCGGTACGCGTCGGGTCCAGGTGAAGACGACAACCACTCGAGCTGGCGCCACCTAGAAGGCCTATCTCTCGACATCGCGTCGTGGGCGACGGGCGTACAGCCCCGATGAGATCGACTTCTTCGTTATCGACGGAGATCTGCGGCAGTATCTGATCCCGGCTCTTGTAGTCGGCGGGTTGCATGCGATCCACGTCTGTAGTCGGCGGGTTGCATGCGATCCACGTCGGAGCATATGTGCGGTACCAAGTGCCGTCACTCGGGCCCCTCTGACTCCTCGTTGTTCATGCCGCGTATCGGCTCACCGTCAGGACCGAGCGGCTCGACGAGCGTGAGGTCTTCGGAGTTCGGGTCGATCCAGCGTTGATAGCCCGGTCCGGTCCGGGCAGTCTCGAAGCGCACTGCGATGCGGCCGTCGTCGCCGACACGCACCACCCAGCCCCGTCCGTCGGCGGCGGTCTCGACATCGAGGCCGGGTGCCACGGTGGCGGCCGTCGCTCGCACCGGGCCTGCCGCCGCCGGCGGCGCGGGCACGGCATCCGCGTCGGCCGGGTCGCCGCCCTCGTCGTGGATCTTCGCGATCTCCGGCGGTTCGGGCGCCTCCGGTCCGAGCTGGAGCATGAGCTGTGCGTGCTCGGACAGGCCGTGGAACGCGACGCCGAGGAGGCGGACGGGCTCGGTGACCTCGGCGAGCCGCAGCGCCCGGTGCGCCGCGTCGCGCAGAGCGGACTCGTCGGTCGTGGGGCGGGACAGGGTGACCGAGCGCGTCAGCGTCGTGAAGGACGCGAGGCGCACCTTGACGACGACGGTGCGCGCTGCGGCGGCGTGTCGTTCGAGGCGCGCGAGCGCTGCGTCGACCACGGGGTCGAGGGCCGCGGCGATCGCGGCGCGGCCGTGCAGGTCGGTGTCGAAGGTGTGCTCGGCGCCGGCCGACTTGCGCTCACGCACCGTCGTGACCGGTCGGTCGTCCCAGCCGCGCGCGATCCGGTAGAGATTGGTCCCGCCCGCTTCGCCGGCGATCATGAGCAGGGTGTCGAGCGGCTGGCGACGCAGGTCGGCGACCGTCCGCACGCCGAGACCGTCCAGGCGTGCGGCAGAGACCGGGCCCACGCCCCACAGCGCCCGCACGGGCAGGTCGAGCAGGAACGCGTCCTCCTCGTCGGCGTCGACGACCCGGACCCCGCCGGGCTTCGCGGCCTCCGAGGCCAGCTTGGCGACGAGCTTGGAGCGGCCGAGGCCGATCGAGACGGGCAGCCCGCTGAGCTCGCGGGCGCGCTCGCGGGTCGTGCGCGCGAGCTCGTGGAGGTCGGTCTGTGGCCGGGTGGCGGCGCCGAGGTCGGCGAAGGCCTCGTCGATGCTCACGGGCTCGACGAGGTCGGTGACCTCGCGCAGCGCGGTCATGATCCGGTCCGAGTAGGCCGAGTACGCGGCGAACCGTGGCACGACGACGATCGTCGAGGACGGGCACAGCCGACGTGCCTGCTCCATCGGCATCGCGGAGCGCGCACCGTACTGCCGGGCCTCGTAGGACGCCGTCGCCACGACGCTGCGCGGGCCGACGCCACCGACCAGCACGGGACGCCCCCGCAACGAGGGCCGCTGGTGCTGCTCGACGGCGGCGAAGAAGGCGTCCGCGTCCAGGTGCGCGATCGTCGGGCGGGCGCGCAGCACCGGAGCGTGCAGCGCGCGGTCGGGGATCACCTCCCTACTGTGCCGGAGGCGACTGACACGGGGTGCCTGCGGGAGGTCGTGAGTCCCACCACGTCCCCGGGCCGCGGGCTAGGCCCGGCGCCTCGGCGCGGACCGGTCGCTCGGCAGCTGCACGGTGGTCGTCACCCGCACCAGCGCGGGGGAGCGGGGTGTGGAGCCGAAGCCGAACCGCACCGGCGGGTCGACGAGGGTCAGGCCTCCGAGGTCGTCCCCGCCCAGCGACGCGGTCGCAGCGGTGATCTCGTGCATGTCCTGCGCGGCGTACCACTCGCGGCGCCCGTTGCCCGCGCTGCCGTACGTGCGCACGCCCCTGAGGAGCCGGGCGGGAGCGTCGACGAGCCGGACCCACGGCAGCCGGCGCGACAGCGAGGGCGGCACCGCATGAAGGAGCCGCCCCAGCGGGCGTCGACCGCCGACGACGAACCGCAGCGCGAGCGGGCCGGCCGCGACGTCCCACGTCGGCCCCGACCGCCTGACCGTGACGGGCACGACCTGCACCTCGTGGAACGAGTACGTGTCGGCGATGAAGCGCCCGAGCTCGTCGGACGGGGCGAGCAGCGTCCGGCGGCCGTCCGCACGCTCGACCATGACGTCGCTGACCGACCCGTACGGGGACGTGGGCCAGTGCCCGAGCACCAGCCGCGTCCCGCTCGCCGTCCCCAGGCCGGCGATCCACCCGTCGAAGCGCAACCGCGCATGGTCCATCCGACAGTCTTACCAGCGGCGGGTCGTGCGCGGATCCCCGGCCAGGCGGACGAGGTCCTTGACCTCGATGGCGGAGGAGGACGGGACGGTCACGGGGCGCGACAGTGGTCAGCCCGGGCGCGCAGCGCCTCGTCGACCGGGCAGGGGGCGGGGCACCCCGACCCGCGTGTCGACCCCCGGCGACCAGGTCGCGACAGGCCGGGTGGTCGGCGCGGGGAGGCCGGCAGCGGTGAGGAGTGCGCCGAGCCGGTCGGCGCCGGTGACCTGGGCGCGGTGCAGCGGCCACGGCGGGTGCGCCACGGGCACGCGCCAGAGGCGGCCGCACCGCACCGTGTACGCGTTCCACCTCCCGGTGACGGCGGTCAGCCACGGGCTGGGTGCCGCGATGCGATCGCCGGGCCGTACGGTCAGGTCGATCCGCCCGTACGGCGCCTGGTCGCCGCAGTAGACGACCGAGGAGCCGGTCCGCCGCGCCGTGACGGGGTAGACGCGGTAGGCCAGTCCGAGCGCCCGCATCGCGCCGACCATCGCGGTGCGGGGGCACAGCAGCCGCAGGAACCAGATCCCGTCGGTGCCGCTGGCAGGGTGACGGACGTAGGTGCGCACGTTCACCTCGGCGAACTCCGACCAGCCCGGGACGGCGGGCAGGACGGACGCTCGCACGTCACGCACGAGCAGCGGGGTGACCGCCACCCACGCGTCGCCGTCCACGACGTCGACCTCGAGACCGCTCGGCAGCAGGGCCTGGACGACCGCGGGCGGGTATGCCCAGTGCAGGAAGGTGACCGCGTGCCAGCGTTGCCGGCTGGCCACCAGCCGGACGGCGTGCGGTGCTGCGTGAGACGGCATCGTGCCTCCAGGGGCAGCGTGCCAGGCCTCGTGGTCGTTCGCCCGGCCGGCCTGGCCCCCGCGGTGCGAGCGTGCGACGGCGGGGAGACGCTGGAGGCGCTCGCGTCGAGCAGCGGCGTGCACCCCATCGCACGAGGGTGCGCGGTCGCGCCCTCGGACGGGAGCAACGATGTTCTTCCACCGTCAAGAACTGCAGCACCAGGCCAAGCCTGACAAGCCGGATGCTGTCTACGCCCGCAAGCTGCAGGAGGTGCTCGGCGGCCAGTACGGCGAGATCACCGTGGCCATGCAGTACGGGTTCCAGTCCTGGAACGCACACCTGCCCGGCAAGTACCGTGACCTTCTCTACGGGATCGGCGCCGAGGAGTTCGGGCACGTCGAGATGCTCGCGACGATGATCGCGCAGCTGCTCGAGAAGGCGCCTCTGGGCGTCGTCGAGGGAGCGGTGCAGGACGACCCGACCGTCGCGGCGATCGTCGGAGGCACCGACCCGCAGCACGCGATCGTCGCAGGGGCGGGCGCCCGGCCCGTGGACTCCAACGGCAACCCGTGGTCCGCGGGCTACGTGACCGCCAGCGGCAACCTGCTCGCCGACTTCACGGCCAACGCCAACGCGGAGATGCAGGGCAGGCTGCAGGTGGCGCGGCTGTACCACATGACCGACGACCCCGGTGTGCGTGACCTGCTGTCGTTCCTGCTCGCCCGGGACACCATGCACCAGAACCAGTGGATCGCCGCGGCACAGGAGCTGCGGGACGAGGGTGTCGAGGACCTGCCGGTGCCGAGCACGTTCCCGCTCGGCAAGGAGGACCGGGACGTGGCGTACCAGTACATCAACTTCTCCGACGGGGAGAAGGCGTCCGAGGGCCGTTGGGCCAGCGGGCCGACGCCCGACGGCAAGGGCGAGTTCGAGTACGTCGCGGAGCCGCCCGCAGGTGTGCCGATGCCGCCGCCCACGAAGCCGGACGAGCGTCTTCACGGCACCGCCCCGGGGCCCAAAGGCCTGAAGAAGGCTGCCGGCACCGTCAAGGACGCCATGCACAAGAAGTGAGGGCCGCGGCGGCCCCACCGACGACGCGCGGCACCTGAGCGCGGCTGCTCGGGGCGTGCGGTCCCGGTTCACCCGGCCCCGCACGCCCCGAGCGGTGCGGGGCCGCCTCTCTCCAGGCGTCGTTCCCCGCACACCCGAGGAGACCCGGACGATGTCGACGTCGGACCCCGCCGCCCCGCTGCCGCACGCGCCCCGTCCCGCCCGGGACCTCCCGCCCCGGACGGTGCCGCGCGTCGCGGGCCGGGTGCTCGCCGGCCTGCTCGCGGCCGGTCTCGCCGGCCTCGTCGCGGGACTGCTGGCCCGCGGGCTCATGCGGCTCGCGGTGCTCGCCGCGGGCGGGCAGCCGGAGGCGAGCCTCGGCGGGACGGCCCTCGTCGTCGTCTTCTTCGCGGTGGTCGCGGCCCCGGGCGCCGTGGCGCGGGCGCTGGGCGCTCGCCGCACGAGTGCCGTGCTGTTGCTGCTCGGCGTCCTCTTCCTGGCGTCCCAGGCCGTGCTCGTCGCGGCGGCGGACCTCGGCGGCGTCGACCTCACGACGACGGCGTCCGTGGCCATGGTGGCGGTCGGCCTCGGGTTCGTGGCCGCGATCGCCGGCCTCGGGGTGCTCGCGTGGCGGTGGGCGGCCCGAGCGGCGCGGTGACCCGGACCCGTCCGCGCCGCCGACCCTCGGTAGCCGCGGGCCGGCGGCGCTCGCAGGCCTACTCGGTCAGGCCAAGGTCGGGCGCGGACATGTCGCCGGTGCGCGGGACGCCGTCGGCCAGCGCGTAGTGCAGGTACACGGCACCCTTCGGCCCGGCGGCAGGCGGCTCGAGCAGCGTCAGGTTGGTGGGCACCTCGCCGCCGTCGAAGACCTTCTTCCCGACGCCGAGCACGACGGGGTGCAGCCACAGGTCGATGCGGTCGAACAGCTTCTCGTGCAGCAGCGTCTGCACCAGGTCGAGGCTGCCGACCACGCGCACGTGCTCGTGCCGGTCGCGGATCTCGCGCACCGCAGCGGGCAGGTCGGGGCCGAGCTGGGAGGAGCCCGCCCAGGACAGGTCGGGGTTGCCTCGGGACGCGACGTACTTGGGGATGCGGTTGAAGAGCTCGGCGATGCCACCGTCCTGGCCGCCCTCCTGGTGCGGCCAGTAGGAGGCGAAGATGTCGTACGTCCGGCGCCCGAGCAGGAGCGCGTCCGTGCCCTCCGCGTACGCGGCGTCGATCTGCGCCCCGGCCACCTCGTCGATCAGCGGCGCCTGCCAGCCGCCGAAGGGGAAGCCTTCCGGGTCCTCGTCGGGCCCGCCGGGGGCCTGGGCGACGAGGTCGAGGGTGGCGAAGAGCTCGAGATGGATCAGACCCATGGTTTCCTCCTGGCGAGCGGCGGGGCGTCCGGATCTGTTCGAGTCCGGTCGGGAGGGCAGACCTGCCGTCCCGGCCGGACTCATCGGACCGGTCAGACCCGCGGGGCGAACGGGTTGTCCACCGCGGGCCCGTCGATCACGGGGCCGTGGCCGGTGAAGGTGATCCGGGACAGCCACACCAGACGGCCCGGGTCCTGGTTCACGTGGTCCGGCTGCCACGCGTGGTACACGTACCACCAGTGCGGGCCGACCTTGATCGGCATGCCGTGCCCCGACCCGGCAGCCACGTCGTTGCTCGCCAGGATCGGCCCGTCGCCCTCCTTGGTCCACGGACCGGTGATCGACGGCGCGCTCGCCCAGCACACGCCGTAGGAGTCGTTCCAGAACTCGCCGGTCGAGTAGAAGCAGTAGTACCTGCCCTGGTGGACCACCACCGAGGCGCCCTCGATCGTGTACTTCTCGTAGGGCTGGTCCATGCCGAACAGGCGGCGGGGCTCACCGACCAGCTCGAGCCCGTCGTCGGAGAGCTGCTGCAGGTAGATGTACGACGGGAGACCGTCGTGGTTGCCGTCGTTCTTCCACAGCAGCCACAGCGAGCCGTCGGCGTCGCGGAACGGCGACGCGTCGATGCTCCCGCCCTCGGCGGACTGGTCGATCAGGGGCACCGTCCGCTCGTCGACGAACGGCCCCGCCGGTGACGACGAGACGGCGACCGACACCGCCTGCTGGTCGATGTCGGCGCGCCAGGCGGTGTAGTAGGACAGGTAGCGGTCGCCCACCGCGATCACCTCGGGGGCCCAGTGCCGGCCGGGGCGGCACCAGGAGGCGAGCTGAGGCATGCCGTTGCCGACCGGCGTCCACTCGACCAGGTCGGGGGAGGTCAGCACCGGCATCGCGCCGGCCGCGCCGTTGGTGGCGTAGAGGAAGAACGCGCCGTCCGCGGCCAGGACGGCCGGGTCGGGGTTGTTGGTCGGCACGACAGGGTTCTGGTAGCCGCGCGGGGACGCCGTCGCGGCTGTCGGCGTCAGGCTGAGCGCCGCGGCAGCGGTCAGACCGCCGGCGGCCGTCAGGACGGCACGGCGGGTGAGGGACGTGGTGCTCGGAAAGTGGTGCAACGTTGCGCCTCCGGGTCGATGCTGAGACGGGCGTCGCTGCCCGTCGCTGGCGCAAGGACGGTACATCGTTGACTCAGGCGCGTGCCGCGGACACGCGCCCGTCGGTCGAGATCGGGCGCGACGAAGAAAACCTTCCACTGTGAGGTTTTGAGGGTTAGGCTCTCCGTGGCTTCCGGCGCTCCACTGCGCACTTCTGTACGAGTGTCGACGGAAGTCGGCCCACCGACCACGTCAAAGGAGCTCCAGATGTCCTCCACATCCGTGCAGCTGTACTCGCTGCGGGATGCCGTCGCCGCCGACCTCGACGCCGCCGTCGCCCGTGTCCGCGAGATCGGGTACGAGCAGGTCGAGCCGTACGCGTTCGTCGAGCGCGTCGCCGACTTCGAGCGCGCGTTCGCGGCGACCGGGCTTGCCGCGCCGTCCGGTCACGCGTCCGTCATCGACGCGCCTGACGCCGACGTCGTCTTCGACGCCGCGGCACGCCTCGGCATCGGCATCGTCATCGACCCGTTCGTCCCGACCGAGCGCTGGCAGACCGCCGACGACGCGAAGAAGCTCGCGGACCGCGTCAACGAGCTCACCGTCCGGGCGGCCGCCCACGGCCTGCGGTTCGGCTACCACAACCACCAGTGGGAGTTCACGAACAAGGTCGACGGCCGGCCCGTCTTCGAGATCTTCGCCGAGCAGCTCGACCCGGAGGCCGTGCTCGAGGTCGACACGTTCTGGGCCACGGTCGGCGGCGCGGACGCCCCCGCGGTGCTGAAGCGTCTCGGCGAGCAGGTCGTCGCGATCCACGTCAAGGACGGCGAGGTGTCCGGCGACATCGCGACGGTGCTGCCCTCCAGCGAGAGCGCGCTGGACGTGCCCGCCGCCCTCAAGGCCGCCTACGACAACCAGGTGCCCGCCGGGCAGGGCGACGTCGACGTGCCCGCCATCCTCGCCGCCGCGCCGCAGGCGATCCGCGTGGTCGAGTTCGACTCGTACGCCGGTGACGTCTTCGAGGGCATCGCCGCGTCGCTCGCCTGGCTGCAGGAGAACGACAAGTGAGCCGCGTGGGCGTCGGCATCATCGGTGCCGGGAACATCTCGACGCAGTACCTCGAGAACCTCACGCAGTTCGCCGACGTCGAGGTCCGCATGGTCGCCGACGTCCGCCTCGACCGCGCGCAGGCGCAGGCGCAGGCGTACGGGGTGCCCGCGGCGGGGACCGTCGACGAGCTCCTCGCGCGCGACGACATCGAGATCGTCCTCAACCTCACCGTCCCCGCGGCGCACGCCGAGGTCGGCCACCAGATCGTGGCGGCCGGCAAGCACGTGTGGAGCGAGAAGCCGGTCGCGACCGACCACGAGTCGGCCGCGGCCCTGCTCGCCGCGGCGGAGGCGAAGGGCGTGCGCGTCGCGTGCGCGCCCGACACCGTGCTCGGCGCCGGCATCCAGTCCGCGCTGCGGGCCATCGCCCGCGGCGACATCGGCGTGCCGCTCACGGCCACCACGATGTTCCACGTGCCCGGCCCCGAGGCCTGGCACCCGGACCCCGACTTCCTGTACGCCACGGGCGCCGGGCCCCTGTTCGACATGGGGCCGTACTACGTGACGACGCTCGTGCACGCGCTCGGGGCGGCGTCCCGCGTCCAGGCCGTGTCCTCGAAGTCGCTCGAGAAGCGCACCATCGCGTCCGGTCCGCGCGCCGGGGCCACGTTCCCCGTCGAGGTCCCGACGCATCACGCGGCGCTCATCGAGTTCCGCGGCGGGCAGTCCGCCCAGTCGACGTTCTCGTTCCAGCACGCGCTGCCGCGCGCCGGGTTCGTCGAGATCAACGGCACGCTGGGCACGATCGTGCTGCCGGACCCGAACGTGTTCGACGGTGACTCGACGCTCTGGCGGTACGGCCAGGAGGAGCCCGAGACGATCCCGGCCACGGGTTCCACCTGGGGCCGCGGCACGGGCGTCGTCGAGCTGGCGCGAGCCATCCGCGAGGGCCGGCCCGAGCGGGCGTCGGGCGCCGTCGCGTCGCACGTGCTCGACGTCCTGCTCGCCGTCCGCGACGCCGCGGAGTCCGGCACGGCCGTCGAGGTCGCCTCGGACGTCGACGCGCCCCCGCCGCTGCCGGAGGACTTCGACCCCGCCGCGTCGACCTTCTGACGCTCGCCCCCGCCTCCCAGAGCGCTGGGAGGCGGGGGCAGCGGCGTCAGGAGCTGGTCGTGTCCGCGCCCGCCGCCGCCGAGCTGCCGGGGCCACCGGGGCCACCGGGGCCACCGGGGCCGCCGGGGCCGCCGGGGCCGCCGGGGCCGCCGGGGCCGCCGGGTGGCGGCGGCAGGAGACGCTCCAGCAGCTCCAGCACCCGTGCGCCGTCGACGGCGTCCGGATCGAGGAGCCACTGCACCTGGACGCCGTCGGACGCCGCGATCGCGAGGGCGGCGAGGTCGCCGGCGTCGATGCCGGGGTCGATGCGACCTGCCTCCTGGTCCGCGCGGACCTGCTCCGTGAGCCCGGCCCTGATCCGGGCGAACCGTTCCCGCAGGAACTCCCGCGAGACGGGGTGCCCCTCGCCCACGGCGTCCCCGGCGAGCGTCGTGTAGAGCTGGACGAGGCCGGGGACCTCCCGGTTGAGGACGGCGCTGACCCGCATGCCCCCGACCGCGGAGGTCGCCGGGCCGCCGGACTCGTTGCGCTGGACCTCGTGCGCGCGGTAGACCGCCACCAGCAGGTCGTCGCGGGTGGGGAAGTAGTGGCGCAGCGCCGCGTGCGAGATCCCGAGCGCGTCGGCGACCGAGCGCAGCGACGACGCGTCGACCCCCTGCTCGGCGACCATCCGCAGCACCTGGTCGAGGATCTGCGCACGACGCGTCGCGCCCTTCGCGTAGCCGCGCCGGGGCGCCGCCTCGTCGCCGGCTGCGTCTCCCGATGCGCTCACCGGCTCAACTTACCGAGATTCCCGCCGCGAGCGGCGGCGCCCGGGCAGCCCCGGTCGTCGTGCGTGCATCGCTCGTCGGGCGTATCACCGGGTCATGGCTTGGACGGAGAGCGGCGCGACGACGCTGAGGACGATCACGACGGACGTCCCGGCCCGGCTGGACCGGCTGCCCTGGGCGCGGTGGCACTGGATGATCGTGATCGGGCTGGGGACGGTCTGGATCCTCGACGGGCTCGAGGTGACGATCGTCGGCAACCTGTCCGACGCCCTCAAGGGCGACACGGGCCTCGGCCTGACCAGCGCGGACATCGGCCTCGCCGGTGCCGTGTACGTCACCGGCTCGTGCCTGGGGGCGCTCGTCTTCGGTCAGCTCACCGACCGGTTCGGACGCAAGCGGCTGTTCATCATCACGCTGCTCGTCTACCTCACGGGCACGGTGCTCACCGCGTTCTCCATGAACCCGCTGTACTACTTCGCGATGCGGTTCGTCACCGGCCTGGGCATCGGCGGCGAGTACGCGGCCGTGAACTCCGCCATCGACGAGCTGATCCCGGCCAAGTACCGGGGGCGGATCGACATCGCGATCAACGGGTCCTACTGGGTCGGCGCGGCCGGCGGTGCCCTGCTGACGATCCCGCTGCTGAACCCGGAGCTGATCCCGGCCTGGCTGGGCTGGCGGCTGTGCTTCGCGCTCGGCGCCGTGCTGGGTCTGTGCGTCCTGTTCGTGCGGCGCAACGTCCCCGAGAGCCCCCGCTGGCTGTTCATCCACGGCCGGGAGAAGGACAGCGAGCGGATCGTCACGGACATCGAGGACCGGGTGCGCGAGCAGGACGGCGTCGAGCTCGCCGAGCCCGAGGGGACCCTCACCGTCCGGCAGCGGCACACCGTGGGGCTCGGGCGCATCGCGCGGACGGTGTTCTCGGAGTACCCGCGCCGCACCGTGCTGTGCCTCGCGCTGTTCATCGGGCAGGCCTTCCTGTACAACGCGTTCTTCTTCACCTTCGGTGACACCCTGCAGACGTTCCTGGGCGTGGGGCAGACCGGCACCTACATCGCCCTCTTCGCCATCAGCAACTTCCTGGGCGCGCTAGTCCTCGGGCCGCTGTTCGACAAGGTGGGCCGGGTGCGGATGATCTCCGCGACCTACATCGTCTCCGGCGTCCTCCTGGCCGTGGCCGGTCTTATGCTCGGCGGCCTGACGGCGTGGACGCTGACCCTGTTCGGGATGGGGATCTTCTTCGTCGCGTCGGCCGGCGCCAGCTCGGCCTACCTCACCGCCAGCGAGGTCTTCCCGATGGAGACCCGGGCGCTGTGCATCGCGTTCTTCTACGCGGTCGGCACCGCGGTCGGCGGGATCACGGGCCCGCTCCTGTTCGGCCGCCTGATCGAGTCCGCGGGCCAGGCGAAGGACATCTCGGGGATCGCCGTCGGCTACTACATCGGCGCGGCGCTCATGGTCGCGGGCGGGATCGTCGCGATGTTCCTCGGCGTCGGGGCCGAGAAGAAGTCGCTCGAGGACATCGCGACGCCGCTCTCCGCCCAGGATGCCGAAGGCTCCCAGGACGACTGAGCCGGCGTCGCCCCGTGCGAGCGCGCTGCTGACCAGGCGATTGGGAACCTCGATACCCCCCGGGGTATCGTCGAGCCATGATCGACCGCACCGCACCTGCCACCGACTCGCCCACCACCCACGCCCGCCGGATCGTCGTCGTCGGGGGAGTGGCGGGCGGCATGAGCTGCGCCGCCCGCGCACGGCGCCTGGACGAGACCGCGGAGATCGTGGTCCTCGAACGCGGCGCGCACGTGTCGTTCGCGGGCTGCGGGCTGCCGTACCACGTGGGCGGCGAGATCCCCGACGCCGAGTCGCTCCTCGTGCAGACCCCGGCGACCCTGCGGGCGTCGCTGGACCTGGACGTGCGGACGGGGCACGACGTCACGGCCGTCGACACGGCCCGCCGGGTCGTGGTCGCCCGCACCGCCGACGGCGACGTCGAGCTGTCCTACGACGCCCTCGTGCTGTCACCGGGCGCGCGGGCCGTGCGCCCGCCGATCGAGGGCCTCGCCTCGCCGCGGGTGCGCACCCTGCGCACCGTCGAGGACGCCCGCGCCCTGCGCGCCCACGTCGAGACGGGCGCCCGGCACGCGGTCGTGCTCGGCGCCGGGTTCATCGGCGTCGAGGCGGCCGAGGCGCTCGCGCTCGCGGGCCTGGAGGTCGCCCTCGTGGAGCTGGGTCCGCACGTCCTGCCGCCGCTGGAGGTCGAGGTGGCGCACCCCGTCACCCGCGAGCTGCGCCGGCTCGGCGTCACCGTCCGCGTCGGCACGGCTGCCCAGGCGATCCGCGCCGAGGACGAGCGCGACGTCGTCGTCCTGGACGACGGCACGCAGGTGGCCGCCGACCTCGTCGTCCTGTCGGCCGGGGTGCGCCCCGACACCGAGGCCTTCGAGGCCGCCGGCATCGCGTGCGAGCGCGGTGCGATCGTCGTCGACGACCACGGCCGCACGTCCGCGCCGGGCGTGTGGGCCGTCGGTGACGCCGTCGTGCAGACCGACGCCGTCACCGGCGCCCGCCGACCGGTCGCCCTGGCCGGCCCGGCGAACCGCGCCGGGCGGCTGGTCGCGGACGACATCGTGCGTCCGGGCACGGCCCGGCCGCTGCCTGCGCCCCTCGGCACCGCCGTCGTGCGCGTGGGCGAGCTGACGGCCGCCACGACGGGCGCGAACCGGGCCGCGCTGGACGCCGCCGGGATCGCCTACCGCACCCTGCACCTGCACCCGAACCAGCACGTCGGCTGGTTCCCCGGAGCGCGCCAGTTGCACCTCGTGCTGCAGGTGCGCGTCGGCGACGGCCTGCTGCTCGGCGCCCAGGCCGTCGGGCACGACGGCGTCGACAAGCGCATCGACGTGCTCGCCACGGCGCTGCGCGCGGGCCTGTCGGTGGCCGACCTCGTCGACCTCGACCTCGCGTACGCCCCGCCGTACGGCCAGGCCAAGGACGCCGTGAACCTCGCGGGCATGGTGGGCGCCAACGTGCTCGACGACACCCTGCGGCTCTGGTACGCCCAGGACGTCGAGGAGGTCCTCGCCGGTGCGCTCGTGCTCGACGTGCGTACCCGCGACGAGATCGCCTCCGGCGTGCTGCCGGGCGCGCTCCACGTGCCGCACACCGAGCTGCGCGCCCGCCTCGACGAGGTGCGCGAGGCCGCCGCCGGGCGACCCGTGCGCGTGCTGTGCGCCTCCGGCGTGCGTTCCGCCATCGCCCACCGCGTCCTGGCCCAGTCCGGGTTCGACTCCGCGTCGCTGTCGGGTGGGATGCTCACGCTGCGCGCCGTCCTCGGCGACCGCGCCGAGGACGTCCTCGTGACGCCCGCCCCCGCGCTCGTCTGACCTGTCCTGCCGAACCCACGGAGAGACCCGATGCTCACCACCGACAGCGACGCCCAGCGCCGCATCCTCAACCGCCTCCGTCGCGCTCGCGGCCAGCTCAACGGCGTCATCGACGCCGTGGAGGAAGGACGCTCGTGCCGCGACGTCGTCACCCAGCTGGCGGCCGTCTCGGCGGCGCTCGACCGCGCAGGGTTCGCGGTGGTGTCCACCGCGATGAAGGAGTGCCTCGCCGACCCGGACGCCCTCGGTGCGGACGGCCTCACCACCGAGGAGCTGGAGAAGCTCTTCCTCACGCTCGCCTGAGCCGCTCCACCCTTGCTCCCGGCTGATCTCGCCTGATCTCGCCTGAACGACGACAACTACGACCCGAACCACCCGAACGACCCGGACGACGAACTGGAGAACCTTCTCGTGTGCTACCCCGTGACCTGCAAGCAGTGCGGCAAGACGACCTGGAAGGGCTGCGGCCAGCATGTCGACGACGTGCGTCGCGCCGTCCCCGCCGGACAGTGGTGCCCGGGGCACGACCAGGCGCCGGGCGGCGCGGACGACCGTCCCGCGGGCGGCTTCCTCGCGCGGCTCTTCGGCCGCTGACCTGCCCGAGGGCCGGAGACGAACCTGTCAGGCCGTGGTGTCCCGGAAGGGGCGGACGAACTGCCGCAGGTCCGCGGCGTACAGCTCCGGCTCCTCGAACGCGGCGAAGTGGCCCCCGCGCGGCGGCTCGCTGAGGTGCACGAGGTTCGTCGTGCGCTCGAGCCACTGCCGCGGCGGGGTCACGACGTCGCCCGCGAACAGTGCGAACCCTGAGGGCACCTCGACCCGGCGGGCCAGCTGGGCGGGGTCGATCGCCGCGTTGGCGCGGTACATCCGCATCGACGAGCCGATGGTGCCGGTCACCCAGTACTCGGTGACGAGCGAGAGGACCTCGTCCTTGGTGTAGGCGGTCGCGATGTCGCCGCCGCTCCACGAGCTCAGCTTCTCGACGATCCAGGCGGCCAGCCCGGCCGGGGAGTCGGTCAGCCCGAACGCGGCGGTCTGCGGCTTCGTCCGCTGGATCGCCGCGTAGGCGCCCTCGGTGGCGCCCCACGCGGCGACCTGGGCGAACCAGTCACGTTCCTGCGGCGTGAGCTCCGCCAGGTCTCCCGACCAGACCGGCAGCCCGCCGTCGGTGCGGTGCACCGCGATCACGCGGTCCGGGTGGTCGAGGGCGAGGTAGCGGCTCACGTGGCTGCCCAGGTCGCCGCCGGCGGCCACGAACCGGTCGTACCCGAGGGTGGTCATGAGCTCGGCCCACAGGCCCGCGACGTCGATGGAGCTGAGGATGCGGTCGGTGGGCGCCTGCGAGTACCCGAATCCCGGCAGGTCGGGCACGACGACGTCGAAGGCGTCGGCGGGGTCGCCGCCGTGCGCCCCCGGGTCGGTCAGCAGCGGGACCATCTTGCGGTACCGCCAGGAGGAGTCGGGCCAGCCGTGCGTGAGCAGCAGCGGCACCGCTCCCCGGGAGCCGGCCGCCGCGCGCACGTGGACGAAGCGCACGTCCAGGCCGCCGACGTGCGCGGTGAAGCGCGGCAGGCGCGCCTGGTCCGCCTGCTGGGCCGCCCAGTCGAACTCCTCGGCCCAGTACGCCACCAGCTCGCGCAGGTAGTCGGCGTCCGTGCCGAGCGACCACCCGGCGGCGTCCGGGGCGTCGGGCCAGCGGGTGGCACGCAGGCGGGTGCGCAGGTCCGTCAGCGCGGCCGGGTCGGTGCGCGGCGTGAAGGGCTCGATCCCCTGCGGGGTGCTCACCCCCGCACGCTACGTCCGGTGCGCCCGGACGGCGGACAGGACTCGTCGGGAACGCGATGTCGAGAACCGTCGGCCGGCTCCGTCCTGGGAGTGTCGGCGGTGACACGCACCGCCCCGCGACGACAGGATGGACGTCATGGCCAAGTACCTGCTCCTCAAGCACTACCGCGGCAACCCCGAGCCCGTGCCGGGCACCGACGTGCCGATGGACCGCTGGACGCCCGACGAGGTCAGCGAGCACATCGCGTTCATGGACCGGATGATCGACGGCCTCAAGGAGCGCGGCGAGTTCGTCGACGCTCAGGCGCTCTCCCCGCGCGGCGCGTTCGTGCGGTACGACGGCGAGGGGCGTCCGCCCGTCACCGACGGCCCGTTCGCCGAGACCAAGGACCTCGTCGCGGGCTGGATGGTCATCGACGTCGAGACCCAGGAGCAGGCGCACGAGGCGGCGGCCTACCTGTCGTCGGCCCCCGGCCCGGGCGGGCGTCCGCTGCACGAGTGGATCGAGGTGCGCCCGTTCCTCACGGACAACGCCGAGGTCACGGGATGACCGAGCTGCTGCGCGACGACACGCTGCGGGACCTGGCCCCCCAGGTCCTCGGCGTGCTCGTCCGCCGCGGCGCCGACTTCGCGACCGCCGAGGACGCCGTCCAGGAGGCGCTCCTGGAGGCCGTACGGCGCTGGGACGCGCCAGGTGGCGCGCCCCAGGACCCCAAGGGCTGGCTGGTCACGGTCGCGTGGCGCAAGTTCGTGGACGCCCGCCGCTCGGCGTCCTCCCGCGTGCAGCGGGAGGTGCGGGTGACCTTCGAACCGCCGTCCGGCCCCACCGAGCAGGCCGACGACACGCTGCTGCTGCTCAGCCGCTGCTGCCACCCGGCGCTCACGCCGGCGTCGTCGGTCGCGCTCACCCTGCGTGCCGTCGGCGGTCTCACGACGGCGCAGGTGGCACGGGCGTTCCTCGTGCCGGAGGCGACGATGGCGCAGCGCATCTCACGCGCCAAGCGGACGGTGACGGGGGAGCGGTTCGGGGAACCCGGGGACGTGCGCGCCGTGCTGCGGGTGCTGTACCTGATCTTCAACGAGGGGTTCACGGGCAGCCCGGCCGACGGCGTCGACCTCGCCGCCGAGTCGATCCGCCTGACCCGCCAGCTCGTGGCCGCGGTGCCCGACGACGCCGAGGCCGCCGGGCTCCTCGCGCTCCTGCTGCTGCACCACGCGCGCCGCGCCGCCCGCACCACCGAGGCCGGCGAGCTCGTGCCGCTCGACGAGCAGGACCGCGCGCGATGGGACACCGCGAGCGTCGCCGAGGGGGTCGCGATCCTGCAGGGCGCCCTGGCGCGCGACCGGCTCGGCCCGTACCAGGCGCAGGCGGCGATCGCGGCGCTGCACGACGACGCGGCCCGCGCCGACGAGACGGACTGGCCGCAGATCCTCGAGTGGTACGACGAGCTCGCCCGGCTCGAGCCCGACAACCCGGTGGTGTCCCTCAACCGTGCCGTCGCCGTCGGGCACGTCGACGGGCCCTTGGCCGGGCTGCGCCTCGTGGAGGCCCTTCCCGGCGACCTGCCGCGCCGCGACGCCGCGGCCGCCTACCTGCACGAACGCGCGGGGAACCTCGGGGAGGCGGCCCGGCTCTACGCCGTCGCCGCGCAGTCCGCGACGAGCGCCGCCGAGCGCGGGCACCTCACCCGCCAGGCGGCGCGGGCGCGGCAGCGCGCCGCGACCGGGACCGCCTGACCACCGGCGGGCGTCAGCCGTCGACGACGACCCTGCGCACGTCGCCCGGCAGTCTCAGCCGCACTCGTCGCAGATGCCGGTGGCCGGCAGCGCGGTGTAGCAGGTCGGGCAGATCGCGAGCTCGGGCTCCGGCGCGGCGGGCTTGCGGGTCGGGGCGCTCGCGGCCTTGCGCCGCGGCGCGGCGGCCTTGCGGGCGGCCGCAGGGGCCGCGGACGCCGGTGCGGTGGCGACGAAACCGTGCTTGCGCAGGATCGCGGCGTCGTCACACTTGGCGTCGACGAGGTCCTCGGCACGGGCCGGGACGCCCGTGGCGTACTTGTGCGCGACGCCGAGCACGGCCTTGGAGTCGTAGGTGCGGTCCTCGTGCACGAAGGTGTGCCCCGGCGTGGGGAGGAACCCGTAGACGCCGACGAAGGCGTCGGGGCCGCGGTCGTCGTGCTCCTCGATCGCCCGGAGGATGTGCTGGCGCGTCACGCTCGAGAAGGTAGCCACGGCATCAGGTTAGTCGCGTCGCGGGGGCCCACCGACCGTCCGGGGGCCACTGTGGCGAGCGCCGCACCGGCGGGCGTCGGCGCGTGCCCGTCCCCGAGGGGCGAGGCGCGCGCCGCAGGGCCTGCGTCACCGCTGCCGTCTAGAATCGATTCGTGCGCCGGAAAGCCCTTGCCAGCTCGTCCGACCAACCCCTCCTCGACGGCCAGCGGCCGGTGCGGTCCCTGCTGCGCCTGCTGGGGACCCAGCCGCGCCGCATGACGGTCGCGCTCGCCGCGTTCGCGGTCAAGGAGACGCCGTTGTGGTTCCTGCCGGTGATCACCGGAGCGGTCATCGACATCGTCGCCGAGGGCGGCACCGTGCGGTCCGTGCTGCTGTGGTTCGCGCTCGCGGTCGTGCTCCTCGCGCAGAACTACCCGAACCACCTCGTGTACACCCGCAACTTCATGACCGTGGTGCGCGGCACGGGCGCCGCGCTGCGCAACGCCCTGGTCGAGCGGCTGCAGGCGCTGTCGATCGGCTACTACTCGCGAGCCAGCTCCGCCGTCGTGCAGAGCAAGGTGGTGCGCGACGTCGAGAACGTCGAGCTCATGCTGCAGCAGGCCACCCACCCCCTGCTGTCCGCCGCGATGGTGATGATCGGGGCCGTCACGATGACGGCGATCAAGGTGCCGGAGTTCCTGCCGGTGTACGCGCTCGCCATCCCGACGGCGCTGCTCGTGCGCCGCACCATGGCGCGGCGCTCGCGGGCGCGCAACGAGGAGTTCCGGCGCGAGATCGAAGGCTTCTCCGCGCAGGTGGGGGAGATGGCGTCCCTCATCCCGGTGACCCGTGCGCACGGCCTGGAGCGCACCGCGGTGTCGCGGGTCGCCGACGGTGCCGACGAGGTGCGCCGCGCCGCGCTGCGCCTCGACCTGCTCAACGGGCGGGTGGCGTCCGTGTCCTGGGTCGCGATGCAGCTGCTCGGGGTGGGCTGCCTCGTGCTCGCGGCGGTCGTGTCCCTCAGCGGGATCGTCGCCGTGACCCCCGGCGAGGTGGTGCTGCTGTCGACGTACTTCGGCCTCCTGACCCAGGGCCTGACACAGGTGCTCAACCTCGTGCCGGTCACGGCGCGCGGCGTGGAGTCGGTGCGCTCGATCGCCGAGGTGCTCGCGGAGCCCGACCTCGAGCAGAACGAGGGGCGTCGCCAGGTCGGGGCGGTGCGCGGGCACCTCCGGCTCGAGCACGTCTCGCACCGCTACCCGGACGCCGCCGAGGACGCGCTGCACGACGTCGACCTCGAGGTGCGCGAGGGCGAGACGGTGGCCTTCGTCGGCCCCTCCGGCTCGGGCAAGTCGACGCTGCTCAACCTCGTGCTGGGGTTCGTGCGGCCCACCGCGGGCCGCCTCCTGCTCGACGGTGCCGACATGGCCGACCTCGACCTGCGGACGGTGCGGCGGTCGGTCTCCGTGGTGCCGCAGGAGTCGGTGCTCTTCGAGGGGACGATCCGCGAGAACGTGGCCTACGGCCTGGACGCCGGCGATGCCGGCGACGACGGGGTGACCGACGAGCGTGTCCGGGCGGCGCTGCGCGACGCCAACGCGCTCGAGTTCGTCGACGCGCTGCCGGACGGCTGGGACACCGTGGTGGGTCAGCGGGGCGCCCGCCTGTCCGGCGGGCAGCGGCAACGGCTGGCGATCGCCCGCGCCCTGGTGCGGGACCCGCGCATCCTGTTCCTCGACGAGGCCACCAGCGCCCTGGACCCGGAGGCGGAGGCCACGGTGCGCGACGCCCTGGACCGGCTCATGCGCGACCGCACGACCCTGGTCGTGGCGCACCGGCTGTCCACCGTGCGGGCCGCGGACCGCATCGTCGTCCTGGAGCACGGGCGGGTCGTGGAGGTGGGCAGCCACGACGAGCTGATGCGCCGCGGCGCCCGGTACGCCACCCTGCACGCCGCGCAGGCGGGGGCGGCGTGATGGCCACGCGCCCGTCGTCAGACGGCGCCGCGCAGCCGCGGGAGCGCGGCGGCGACGTCGTCGAGCTCGCGCAGCGCGTGCTCGCCGGAGGAGAGCACCACCACGAACTCCGAGACCCCGGCCGCCTGGTAGCGCTCGACCAGTCCCGGCAGGTCGGCCAGGGCGTGCTCGCGCAGCCGGAGCTGCACGGTGCGGCGGATCTGCGCCGGGTCGCGACCGACGTCGGCGCAGTGCCGGTCGAGCACGTCGCCGAGGGCGGCGACCTGCTCCGGCGTGCTGGAGGTGTCGTTCCAGGCGTCGGCGTACTGCGCCACCAGCCGCAGGGTGCGCCGCGGTCCGGAGCCGCCCACCCAGATCGGCGGGTGCGGGCGCTGGACGGGCTTGGGCTCGGCGACCGCGTCGGTGAGCCGGTAGTGGGCGCCGTCGAACGTGGTGCGCGGCCGCGTCCACAAGGACCTGAGGATCTGCAGCGACTCCTCGAGGCGGTCCATCCGGGTGCGCACGCTGCCCAGGTCGAGGCCGTACATCGTGTGCTCGTGCTCGTTCCAGCCGGCGCCGATGCCGAGCTCGAGCCGCCCGCCGGACAGCTGGTCGACCGTCGTGGCGAGCTTGGCCAGCATCACCGGGTGCCGGTAGGAGTTGCCCGAGACCATGCAGCCGATCCGCACGCGCGACGTGGCCACCGCCATCGCCGCCTGCATGGCCCAGGCGTCGTAGATCGGGCGCGAGTCGTCCGCGCCGAGCGAGGCCAGGTGGTCCAGGACCCAGACGTGGTCGAAGCCGGCCTCGTCGGCCGTGCTCCATACCTGACGGAACGTGCCGACCGG
This sequence comes from Isoptericola sp. NPDC055881, assembly GCF_053615895.1. NCBI lineage: Bacteria > Bacillati > Actinomycetota > Actinomycetes > Micrococcales > Promicromonosporaceae > Isoptericola > Isoptericola sp. NPDC055881. The sequence continues at coordinate 20,170 of NZ_JBSHCR010000013.1, read as the reverse complement.
CGCGTCCTGCGTGAGCTTGATGCCGAAGCGCGGCGTCGGCGCCGCGGCCGTCGATCCCGAGGTCATGAGGCCATCCTGACGGGGGTGCGGCCGTGGTGACCATCCATGACGTCGCCCGGCACGTGGGCGTGTCGGCCGCGACCGTCTCGAACTACCTCAACCGGCCGGAGAAGGTGGCGCCCGCGACGACGGCGCGCATCCGCGCCGCCGTCGAGCAGCTCGGGTTCGTCCCCAGCCTGTCGGCACGCCAGCTGCGGTGGCAGCGGTCGGGCATCGTCGGCGTGTCGGTCATCAACGCCTCCAACCCGTTCTTCGCCGATGTCGTGCGCGCCGTCGAGCGTGTGGTCGCGCGGGCCGGCCTCACCCTCGTCACGGGCAGCACCCACGAGTCCCCGGACCAGCAGGAGCGCCTCGTCGCGCTGTTCGAGCAGCTGCGTTTCGACGGCATGGTCGTCGCCCCGTCGGACGCCCACATGGCGGGGCTGGTCGCGCGCAAGGACCGCGGCCAGCCGGTGGTCGTCGTGGACCAGCAGGACCCGGCGCAGCGGCTCTCGACGGTCTCGCTGCGCCACCGCGAGGGCGGGCGGCTGGCGGCGCAGCACCTGGTCGACGGCGGACGTCGCCGGTTGCTCGTCGCGACCGGGACCGCCCGCGTGCAGCAGACCCGGCGCCGTCTGCAGGGGGTGCGCGACGTGGTGGCGGCGACGCCCGGCGCGTCGCTGCGTGTCGACCACGCGGACGACCTGGGCCTCGACGAGGGGGCCGCGGTCGGGCGCCGGATCGCCGCGGCCGCGCCGGCCGACCGCCCGGACGCGGTGCTCGCCGGCAACGACACGCACGCGCTGGGTCTCGTGCGCGCCCTGCTCGACGGCGGGGTGCGCGTGCCGCAGGACGTGGCCCTCGTCGGGTACGACGACATCCCGTTCGCCACGACCGGCGCCGTCCCGCTGACCACGGTGCGCCAGCCCGCGGGGGCGATCGGCACCACCGCGGCCGAGATCCTGCTGCGCGAGATCGACCACCCCGGCACGGCGCGCGAGGAGGTGCTCTTCGACCCGGAGCTGGTGGTGCGGCAGAGCAGCTGACGCTGGGGTTCTCGGCCGACGGGTCCTCAGCCGACGGCGGGGTCGCCCTCCAGCAACGTCAGGTAGGGGGCGATCGCGGGGAACACCCACAGGAACAGGACCGCCACGACGGCGGCGACGAGCACCAGCGACTGCAGGACACGCCAGAACACGTTGCCCGGCAGGTGGCGGAAGATCCACGCGTACATGTCGACTCCTGCCTCAGCGGACCTGGTCGGGGGTGCCGTCGGCGCGGTCCATCCAGCCGACGAACTTCGCGTAGGTGATCCAGCGGTGGTCGTTGCCGTACTCGCCGAGCGTCAGGGAGTGGCACGTGGTGAGCGTGAGCAGCCGCTCCGTCGGCTTCTGGTCGGGATGGTGGGGGACCGGTGCCACGACGTCGACCTGGTCGGGGGTGACGATCTCGTGGCTGGTGACCTCGTAGACGTACCACGTCTTCGCCGTCTCGACGATGACCTGGTCGCCCTCCCGCAGCTCGTCGACGTGCCGGAACGAGTTGCCGTGGGTGCGCCGGTGGCCGGCGAGCGCGAAGTTGCCGATGTCGCCCACCTGCTGCGACGACTCGTAGTGGCCCGCCTTGGCCTGGTCGAGCACGTCCATGCCGGTGCCCTCGGCGATCGGCATGGCGTTGTTCGTCAGCCCGTACCAGCGGGGCACGATGAGGGTGCCGATCGTCTCGCCGTAGCCGGCCTTGTCGGGGACGGGCGGGTCGTCCGTGCGCAGCTCCGCCTTCGTGGGGTTGGCCGGTGGCAGCGTGGCGCGGAACTCCTGCACGGCTTCCTGCGCCTGGGCGTTCGCCTCCACCGAGGTCCACCACAGCTGCCAGACCACGAAGAGCCCGAGCACCACGCCCAGGGTGATGAGCAGCTCGCCGACGCCGCCCACCACGGCGCTGCCGACGCCTCGGCGGCGGGGGGGTCGGGCGTGGGTGGGACTCGTCACGTGCGCGATGGTACGTGGTCGTGCGGCCGGTCGCGGCCCGCGGGCGGTCCGGTGGGCACCCCGTGCCCCGAGGGATGTCGTGCGACGTCCGCGCGTGCCAGGGTGGACCGGTGACCAGCGACGACGGAGCCACGACCCCGCGCGCGGCGCGCCTGCGCCGACGGTGGGACCGCGAGGCGAACGGCTACGACCGCGCGTTCGCCGCGGTCGAGCGGCGGATGTTCCCCGACGTGCGCCGGGCGCTGTGCGGCCGCGCCGAGGGACGCACGCTCGAGGTGGCGGTGGGCACCGGGCTCAACCTGCCGCACTATCCCCGCGCGGTCGTCGCGGGGGACGGCGCGTACACCGGCGTCGAGTGGAGCCCGGGGATGCTGGACGTCGCGCGCCGCCGCGCCGCGGAGCTGGGCCTGGACGACCTCGACCTGCGCCTCGGCGACGCGCAGGACCTCGACCTGCCGACCGGCTCCTTCGACACCGTGGTCTGCACGTTCTCGCTGTGCGCGATCGGCGACGACCGCGCCGCGCTGGCCGAGATGACGCGGGTGCTGCGTCCGGGGGGCCGGCTCCTGCTGGCCGACCACGTCGCGTCGACCGTCTGGCCGGTGCGGGCGCTGCAGGTGGTGGCCGACGTGGTGAGCGTCCCGCTCGCGGGGGAGCACTTCGGCCGTCGTCCCGCGCGGTGGGTGGAGGACCGCGGGCTGCAGGTCGAGGCGCACGAGCGGTCTCGCGCCGGGGTCATCGAGGTCGTCGTGGCACGCGTGCCGACCGCGTCGCCAGGCGTCAGCCGCTGACCTCGAACGCCGTCTCGCCGCGCGTCGGCAGGTCCTCGACGTCGATGCCGGTGACGACGGCCGCGGTCGGGCCCGCACGCAGGAACTCGAGCATGGCGGCGACGGCCTCCTCCGTGCCCTCGACCTCGGCCTCGACGGTGCCGTCCGGGAGGTTGCGGACCAGTCCTGCGACGCCCGCCCGGAGCGCAGCCTGGCGGGCGGCCCAGCGGAACCCGACGCCCTGCACGCGGCCGTGCACCCGCACGCGGCGTCGCACCGTGGTGGTCATCCCGTCCTCCTTCGCACCGCACGGCGTCGGTGGCACGCACCGTCCGTCGCGCCAACCCGCCGGACCGGTCAGTCGAACATGTCCCCGAGGTCCCCGACGTCGTCGAGGATCCCGCCGAGCACCATCCCGCCCAGCACGGCGCCGAAGACGTCCGAGCCGCTCCGGCCCCCGCGACGGCGGTCACCCTGCCAGCCGCCGTCGTACCCGCCGTACCCGCCGTTGTAGCCCCCGTCCCACCGCTGCCCCTGGCCGGCGCGTGCGATGTCGCGGTGAGCCAGCGTCGCGGCCTCCGCGGCCAGGGCGGCACCCCGCCGCGCCGCCGAGAACGCGCGCTCGGGGTCGTCGGCGGTGCGCGCCTGCGCCACCTCGCGCTCGGCCTCCGCGAGGCGCGTGCGCGCGTCCGGCCCCACGGGTGCGCGGTAGTCGTCGACGACGGACCGCGCGGCCACGAGCTGCCGCTCCGCGTCGTCGAGCGCGGGACCGAGGCGGGCGACGGCCCGCCGGACGCGCTCGTCACGCTCTGCCCGCTCGGCCACCGCGTCGTCGAGCGCGGTGTTGGCCTCGCGCACGCGGGTCAGCGCGTCGACCGGGTCGCCCGGCTCGCCGGGGGCGGGCAGCGCCGCGAGGGCGCTCTCCAGCGCGTCGACCGCCCCGTCGATCCGGCCCGCCCGCTCCGCGGCCGGCAGGGCGCGCGCCTGGGCGAGCTCAGTCCGCGACTCGGCGACGATCGCCCCCAGGGCCGCCTCGGCGCGCAGCGCCTCGGCCTCGTAGTCGTCGACGGCGCGCAGCAGGCCCTCCGCGCGGCGCACGGCCTCCTCGGCCGCCCGCGCTGCGGCGCCGGCCTCGGCCACCTGCTGGGTCGTCAGCCGCTTGCGCGCCGCGGCCGCGCTGCGGCCCGCGAACTCGAGGAGCCGCTCCGCCTGGTCCGGGTTGTCCGCGACGGGCAGGAGCGCCCGCTCGGCGTACTGGCCCCGCAGCCGCTCGAGGTCCGCGCGCGCGGCGGGGATGGCCTCGCGCACCCGCGCCAGCTCGCCGTCCACGCGGGCGACGACGTCCGGCGTCGCCCGCACGGTCTGCCGCAGCCCGGCCAGGCCGCGGTCGAGCTCGTCCAGGGAGCCGCCGGCCGAGCGGCACAGGTCGACGACCCGCGCCGACCACTCCTGCCGCTGCTCGTCGGTGTCCGGCATCTCGTCGTGCAGCAGCTGGTTGAGGTGGAACGCCTCGCCGAGACGCTCCCGCGCCCGCCGCAGGGACGGGGCGAGGTCGCGGGTCTCGCGCTCACCGAGCTCGGCCACCGCGAACGCGAGCTCGTCCTCCGCGAGGCGGGCCCGCTCGTCGGTGCGCACCAGCGCCGAACCGGCCTCCGCGCCGAGCCGACCCAGCTCCGCCTCCCGCGCCGACACCCGCTGGCGTGCGGCGCTCCGGCGGCGCGCCGCCCACACGGCCACCGCCGTCACCAGCACCACCACCACGACGACGCCCGTCGCGATCCCGACGATCTGCCCCGCATCCATGGTCGGCATCGTAGGCGGCGTCCGCCCGGCGTGGAGAGCCGGGGGCGACGCGACCGGGCGTCTGCCCGACCACGTCGCCCCCGGTCGTCCTTCGCACAGGTCCGGGCGGGTCGCGTCAGCCGCGCCGGCGCGCCACGCGCAGCGCCACGAGGACGGCAGCGCCCGCGAGGACCACCACCCCGCCCGCGATGCCGAGCACCACGACCAGGTCCGACGCCCCGCCCTCGTCCGCGCCGGCCCCGGCGTCCTGGCCGTCGGGCTGCGCCGCCGACGCGCCGCAGGCCTCCGACCCCGCTGCCGGGGACGCCGGTGACGTCGGGTCGGCCGGGGACGACCCGGCCGGCGGGTCGTACGTGAACGAGAACTTCCCGCTGGTCGGGTGACCGTCGGCCGACACGATGCGCCAGTCGACGGTGTACGTGCCCGCCGGACCGAGCGACACCGGCACCGACACCGTCCGGTCCTGGGTGGTGGGGCACCCGGTGGCGCGCTCGGCTCCGGCGGGATCCGTCACCGAGACCACGGTGCTGGACCCGTCCGCGGACAGGTTCAGCACGACGTCGTCGAACGTGATGTCGACGGTGTCAGGCACTTGGGTGACCGTGGAGCCCGCCTCGGGGGTCGAGCCGACCACGACGTTGTGGGCGCTCGCGGGCGCGGCCGCGCCGACCGCGCCGGCCAGGGCGAGCCCGAGCGCACCGATGCCCGCGAGCAGCGTGCGCCGGGCTCCGCCGCGGCGCGCGTCCCGTCCGCGCGGCGTCACCGCTGCGCCGTCCGGGTCCGCGTGCGGGCCAGTGCGACGACACCCGTCACGGCGCCCACGAGCCCGAGGCCGAGCCCGGCGGCGCCCAGCGCGAGGGGCAGCGTGTCGTCCGACCCGTCACCGGCGTCGGCCGTGGCCGCCGTGCCCCCCGTGCCCGCCGACGCGGCGTCCCCGTGCCCGCCCTCGGTGGTCGCAGGCTCGACGTGCAGCACCGGAGCGGGGTGCTCGGGCTCGGTGTCGCCGGTCGCCTCCTGGTCCCACTGGACGACCTCCCCGTCGGAGTACGTCTGCGTGGCCGGCAGCGTGAGGGCGTCGACCCCCTCGGGGACGGCTCCCGCCGACACGGTGAAGCGGAGGAACTCGCCCGGCGCGATGGCGGCGTCGGCGTCGTCGGCGGTCCACACCACGGCCGCGGGCGCCTCGGTGACCTCGGTGCCGTGCACCTCGACGGGCTCGGGCAGGGGAGCCTGCGTGACCTTCGCGGTCCAGCCCGGCACCGGCTCGACCGACACGCTGGTGAACGGGGTGTCGGACGGCAGGGTGACCTTCACCCGGGTGGTCGAGGCGTCGGCGGACTCGTTGGGGACCTTGAAGGTCAAGGTGGCGTACGCGCCGGCCTCGGCCGAGTCGGGCGTCACCGTCACGTGCGCCGACGCGGCGCCGGCCGCCAGCACGAGCGCGGGGAGGGCGAGGGCGGCGGTGCCGGCGAGGCGGCGCGTGCGCCGGGCAGGGGTGGTCGTGGACATGGCTGTCTGCTCCAGAGTGTCGAGAGTCGTGGGACGACGAGGGACCTGCCCTCGTCCGACCTCGGACCAGGGCAGGCTCAGGCGGCGCGCAGGAGGGCGCCGGACAGCCGCGGGGGCCCGCGAGGCGCGGGGCGGCGGCGGGCGTTCCCGGGTCGCGGGCTCCAGGTTGCGGCGCTGACGACCGTCCGCCGGCGTGCCACGGGCAGCGCCGGCGCGCTCTGCACCAGGACGGCGACGTGCCGCAGGTGGGCGACGACGTTGGCGGCGGCCCGGTCACCGGCCGCGAGCAGCAGGGCCGTGAGCACGACGGCGGCGGCGTGCGCGGCGAGCATCCAGGAGGCCGTCCCGCCCACGGCGGCGTGGTGATGGAGCATCGCGGCGGTCGCCGGCGGCAGGGAGCCAGGGCCGAGGTCGTGGGCGGCGTGCCCCGTCAGGGCGGTGGCCGAGCCGGTCCCGCCGCCGCCCGCGCCGAGGACCGACAGCGCGGTGTGCTGCACGAGCTGTAGCGCGACCATGGCGGGCAGCAGGCGGCGCAGCGTCAGGCGACGGCGCGCGGTCCACACGGCCAGCGGCGCGGACAGCGCCAGGACGACCAGCCAGGCCAGGGGGGTGCCGGGCAGCGTGCCACCGGCCACGAGGTGCGCGGCGGCCGCGATGCTGAGCGTCGTGCCGGTGACGAGAAGCTCGCGCACACGACGGACGACCACGGACACCCCCGCACCCTATCCCGGGCGGGGGAGCTCCCTGGCGGACGGGCGAGCGGTCCCCGCGGGCGGTGGGCTACCGTGACGCCGAACGACACGGGGTGCCTCTCGCCCGTCGGCCCCGGCCGGCGACGAGACGCTGAGATCACACCCGTCGAACCTGATCTAGCTCGTACTAGCGAAGGGATGTCGACATGAGCGTGCGCGCGCGTCACGACAGCTCCGACTCCACCGAGGTCTCCACCGGCGTGGGCTGCGGCCCGCTCGCCGCCACCACAGCCGCCCCTCGCCGGCCCCGCGTGCTCGCGGTCGCCGGCTCCGACCCGTCGGGGGGAGCCGGGATCCAGGCGGACCTCAAGGCCGTCGCAGCGGCCGGGGGGTACGGGATGGCGGCGCTCACCGCGCTGACGGCGCAGAACACCCGGGGCGTGCGCGGCGTGCACGTCCCGCCGGCGGAGTTCCTCACCGCGCAGCTCGAGGCGGTGGCCGACGACGTGGCGATCGACGCCGTGAAGATCGGCATGCTCGCGTCCGCGCCCGTCGCGCGCGCCGTGGGGGCCTGGCTGGACGGGCTGCCGCGCGGCGCCACGTCGTCGCGCCCCCCGGTGGTGCTGGACCCGGTGATGGTGGCCACCAGCGGCGACCGTCTGCTCGACGCGGCGGCCGAGCGTGCGGTGCGGGACCTGCTGCCCCGGGTCGACGTCGTCACCCCGAACCTGCCGGAGCTCGCCGTGCTCGCCGAGGAACCGCCCGCCGCCGACTGGGCCGCGGCGCTCCGGCAGGCGCGGCGTCTCGCCGCCCGGTACGACGTGCTCGTCCTCGCCAAGGGCGGGCACCTCGACGGGTCCCGCGCGCGTGCCGGTGCCGACGCCGGCGCGCCGGACGCGCTCGTGGGCCCGGACGGCGTGCTGGTCGAGGTCCCGGGCGAGCGCGTCCGCACCACGGCCACGCACGGGACGGGCTGCTCGCTGTCCAGCGGCCTGGCCGTCCGGTACGTCCGCACCGGCGACTGGGCCGAGGCCCTGCGTGGCACGAAGGCGTGGCTCACCGCGGCGATCCGTGCGGGGGAGGCGCTGCGGGTCGGCGCCGGGCACGGTCCGGTCGACCACCTGGCGGGCAGCACGTCGTCCGGCGCCGTGGCTCCCGAGCCGGCTCCAGCACCGGCTCCAGAACCAGACGGTGGCCCGGCGGGGCGGGACGTCGTCGCGCGCTGGTGGGACCACGCGGCACCCGTGCGTGCGGCCGTCGACGACCTGCCCTTCGTGCGTGCTCTCGGTGACGGGTCGCTCGCCCCCGGGCACTTCCGCACCTACCTGGAGCAGGACGCGATCTACCTGCGCGAGTACGCGCGCTGCCTCGCCCGCGCCAGCCAGCTCGCACCCACCCGCGCCGAGCAGGCCTTCTGGGCGGGCGGGGCCCACGGTGCGCTCGTCACCGAGCTCGACCTGCACACGCGCTGGCTGGGGGGCGAGCCCCGGGACGTCCCGGCCAGCGCCACCACGGCCGCCTACCTGGAGCACCTGCGTGCCGCCGGCGACGACTACGCGGCCCTCGTGGCGGCCGTCCTGCCCTGCTACTGGATCTACCAGGACGTCGGCGAGCGGCTGGCGGCCCTGGACCGCCCGGGCCATCCGTACTCGGCCTGGCTGGGCACGTACGCCGACGAGGCGTTCGCCGCCGCGACCCGGCAGGCCGTCGCGATCCTCCGCCGTGTCGCCGGCGCTGCCGGCCCGGTCGTCCAGGAGCGGATGGCCGCAGCCTTCCACGGGTCGTGCAGGCACGAGCTGGCGTTCTTCGACCAGACCGGGCAGCGCGAGCAGGGCGACGTTCCGGGGCAGGACGCGGCGCTCCCGGCACGCCGGACGACGGTAAGCGGTGTCCCGATCGGGTGACATGCCGGGTGACCGGGGCAAGGGTGTCGGCGGCCGGTGAGAGAATGACTGTGATGCCCGACACCACGCGCGCACCGCGCAGCAGCAGCCGAGGCGCCAGCAGCGCCGATCCCTCCGACAGTCCCCGGAGGAGCTCCGCCTCCTCCGCATCCCGTCGACCCGCTGCGCCCGGCACCCCGCCGGGCGGGTCCGCCGGCCCGCCCGGCGCAGCCGCCCCCGCCGCACCCGCGGGCTCCGAGCTCTCGACGATCGCGTCCGTCCGGCGGCTCTACCCGTACGTCCGGCCGGCCGTGCCCCGCCTCGTCGGCGGCCTGTTCTCCGCGCTGGGCGCCAGCCTCGCGGCGCTCGCGATCCCGCGCGTGCTCCAGGAGCTCGTCGAGGGCCCGCTCGCCGAGGGCGCCGCGGCGCACGACCTCGGCGCCCTCGTGGTCCCCGTCGTCCTCGTCCTCGTGCTCGGCGTCGCCGAGGCCGGCTTCGTCCTGCTGCGCCGCAACCTCGTGATGTACCCCGGCACGCGGATCGAGGCGGAGATGCGCATGTCGCTCTTCCGCCACCTGCAGGACCTGCCGGTCGCCTTCCACGACCGGTGGCCGGGCGGCCAGCTGCTCAGCCGCATCATGGGCGACCTCGGCCTGCTGCGCCGCTGGCTGATCTTCGGCCTCCTGCAGCTCGTGGTCAGCGCCGTGACGATCGTCGTCGGCGTCGGGATCCTCTTGGCCACCGCCGGCTGGCTCGGCCTCGTGTACCTCGCGGGCGCGATCCCCGTCACGGTCATCGCGTTCCGCTTCTCGCGCCGCTACCGCGTCATCGCGCGGCTGTCGCAGGACCAGTCGGGCGACCTCGCCACCACCGTCGAGGAGTCGGTGCACGGCATCCGCGTCCTCAAGGCCTTCGGCCGCGGCCGCGACGCCCTCGAGTCGTTCACCGACCAGGCCGAGGAGCTGCGGCAGACCGAGATCCGCAAGGCGGGCAACCAGGCCACCGTCACCACCGCGCTGCAGCTCATCCCCGAGATCACCCTCGCGGTGTGCCTCGTGCTCGGCACGGTCCTGGCCGCGCAGGGCCAGATCACGGTCGGCAGCCTCGTCGCGTTCTTCCTCACCGCCGCCGTGATCAACGGCCCGGTGATCGACCTCGGCATGACGCTCTCGATGACGCTGAACGCCCGGACCGCGGTCGACCGCTTCTTCGAGGTCATGGAGACCCCGAACCCGCTCGCCGACCCCACCGACCCCGTCGACGTCGGCGAGTCCCACGGCCGGCTGGAGCTGCGCGACGTGTCGTTCCGGTACGAGGACTCCGCCCACCCCGTGCTCGAGCACGTCGACCTCGACCTGGCCGTCGGCACGACCACCGCCCTCGTGGGGCTCACCGGCTCCGGCAAGTCCACCCTCGCGATGATGGTGCCGCGCATCTTCGACGTCACCGGCGGCGAGGTCCTGCTCGACGGCGTGGACGTCCGGCGCATGCGTCGCCACGACGTGCGACGCGCCGTGGCGGTCGCCTTCGAGGACCCGACGCTGTTCTCCGCGTCCGTGCGGGACAACGTGCTGCTCGGCGTCCCCGAGGAAGGACCGGAGGCCGTGCCCGAGACCGAACGGGAGCGTCGCCTGCACGAGGCCCTCGAGGTGGCCCAGGCCGGCTTCGTCGCCGACCTGCCGCAGGGGGTCGAGACGCGGATCGGGGAGGAAGGGCTGTCCCTGTCCGGCGGGCAGCGCCAGCGCCTCGCCCTCGCCCGCGCCATCGCCGCCCGACCCGCCGTGCTCGTGCTCGACGACCCGCTGTCCGCGCTCGACGTCGCGACCGAGGAAGCCGTCACCACCCGGCTGCGGGCCGTGCTCGACCGCACCACGAGCCTCGTCATCGCCCACCGCCCCTCCACCGTGGCGCTCGCGGACCGCGTCGCGGTGCTCCAGGACGGGCGGATCACGGCCGTGGGCACCCACAGCGACCTGCTCGCGACGGACGCCCACTACCGGCACGTCATCTCCAGCCTCGAGCAGGACTGGGAGGAGTGCGCCGAGCACGCCGACCGGGAGCCGTCCGAGCAGACCCAGACCGAGCAGACCCAGACCGAGGAGGTCAACCGGTGAGCCGCCCCACCACGCCCGGTCCCGCTGGTCCCGCCGATCCCGCCCAGCCCGCCGACGCCGCCGACGTGACCGACGCGCGCCGTCGTCCCACCGACGCGACCTCGGACGACGCCACCCGGCTCGACAAGGAGACCTCGCGCGCCGTCCGGTCCCGCTCGATGCGTCTGCTCGGCGAGATGCTGCGGCCCCGACGCGGCGCCCTCGGCGTCGCCGGCGTCCTGGTCGTCGCCTCCACGCTCGGCCAGGTGGCCGGTCCGTGGCTCGTGTCCCTCGCGATCGACGAGGCCGTGCCCGACCTGATGGACGGCGACGTCGGCACCCTGGTGCTGGTCGGCTCCGCCTACCTCGTCGCGGCCGTCGTGGGCGGCCTGTGCGCCGGCGCGTACGTGCGGCAGGCGGCGCGCATCGCCCAGGGGGTGCTCCTGGACCTGCGCCGGCGGGTGTTCCGGCACACGCAGCTGCTCAGCCTGGAGTTCCACGAGTCGTACACGTCGGGCCGCATCATCAGTCGCCAGACGTCCGACCTCGAGGCGCTGCGCGAGCTGCTCGACGGCGGTCTCACGGGCGTCGTGTCCTCGCTGATGCTCATGGTCTTCACGGGCCTGAGCCTGTTCCTGCTCGACTGGCGCTCGGGCCTCGTGCTGGCCGTCGCCCTCGTCCCGGCCTGGCTCCTGACCCGCTGGTTCCAGAAGCACTCCCAGGTCTTCTACCGCGAGCAGCGCACGACGTCCGCCCGGCTCATCGTGAAGTTCGTCGAGACGATGACGGGCATGCGGGCCGTCCAGGCGTTCCGCCGGGAGTCGACCACCGAGGCCGAGTACGACAAGCTCGGCGAGGAGTACCGCGACGCCAACCTGCGGATCTTCAGCGTCAACGGCCGCTACCAGCCGGGCCTGGTGCTCATCGGCAACGTGGCGGTCGCCCTGGCCCTCGCCGTGGGCGGGTGGCGCGTGTTCTCCGGCGCTCTCGACGTCGGCGTGCTCGTCGCCGCCCTGCTGTACGTGAAGCGGTTCTTCCAGCCCATCCAGCAGCTCGGCATGTTCTACAACTCGTTCCAGTCCGCCACGGCCGCGCTGGAGAAGGTGTCCGGGCTGCTGGCCGAGGAGCCGACGGTGGTCGAGCCCCGCCGTCCGGTGTCGCTGCCGCACGCGCGAGGCGCCCTGCACCTGCAGGACGTCACGTTCCGCTACGGCGACGGCCCGGTGGTGCTGCCCGACCTCGACCTCGCCATCCCGGCGGGGCAGACCGTCGCGCTGGTGGGGACCACGGGCGCCGGCAAGTCCACCCTCGCGAAGCTCGTCACCCGGTTCTACGACGCGAGCGAGGGCCGGGTGCTGCTCGACGGCGTGGACGTGCGCGACCTGTCGACCCCGGACCTGCGGCGCGCCGTGGTCATGGTGACGCAGGAGGCGTACCTCTTCAGCGGGTCCGTGCGGGAGAACATCGCGCTCGGCCGGCCGGGCGCCCCGCAGGCCGACATCGAGGCGGCGGCCCGGGCCGTCGGGGCGCACGAGTTCATCATGGACATGCCCGAGGGGTACGACACCGACGTGAACAAGCGCGGCGGGCGCGTGTCCGCCGGGCAGCGGCAGCTGCTCTCCTTCGCGCGCGCGTTCCTCGCCGACCCCGCGGTGCTGGTCCTCGACGAGGCGACCTCGTCGCTCGACATCCCCGGCGAGCGGCTGGTGCAGCACGGCCTGCAGACGTTGCTGGCCGACCGGACCGCGATCATCATCGCGCACCGCCTGTCGACGGTGGCGATCGCCGACCGCGTGCTCGTGATGGAGCACGGCCGCGTGATCGAGGACGGGACGCCCGCCGACCTGGCCGCGGGGGACGGGCACTACGCCGCCCTCAACGCCGCCTGGCAGGACTCGCTGGTCTGACGGCCACCGTCGCGGTCACCGTCCCGTCACCGCAGCCGCGACAGGGCCGTCAGGTCCACCGGGTCGACGAGCGTCGCCAGCTCGTGGCGCACCCACCAGGCGCCCGAGCGGCGGCGCTCGTCGCGCGTCGTGAAGCGGTAGCGGTACAGCCGCATGCGCACCCAGCGGGGTGCGGCCCCGTCGAACGGGTCGCGCCGCAGCAGGCGCAGGGTGGCCGGGTCGGCCTCCAGGAGCCGCAGGCACAGGCGCGCGATCCACGGGCCGGAGGCGCCCAGCGGCACGAACCACAGGACCCAGTCGAGCCGCAGGTGGTACGGCGCCACCTGCGGCGGGCGACGGTCGACCGCGCCGGGCTTGCCGCGGAACCCGTACTCGCGCCAGTCGTCGGGTCCGGGGTGGTCCGCCAGGGTGCCCTCGACCACCACCTCGTCCCGGCGGCGGGTGACGCTGCCGAACGCCCCGTACGCGTTGACGAGGCGCAGAGGCTCGAAGCTCGCGTTCATCTTCTGGTGCCGGGACGCGAGGTTGAGCGCGGGCCGCACGGACAGGGCGGCCAGCAGCAGGGCGACCACCGCCACGACGACCAGGTACCCGGCCGGCGTGCCCGGCACCGGCACGGGAGCCGCCGCGCCGAGCCCGCCGAGCAGGGCGTCCCACACGCCGTCGGACACCGCGGCCGCACCCAGGACGATCGTGGCCCAGTTCAGCCACGCGAAGTTGCCGGTGAGGACGAGCCACCCCTGCGTCAGCACGACGACGCCGCCCGCGACGCTCGGCAGGGGCTGCGGCAGCCACAGCAGCCACGGGACGAGCAGCTGCGTCACGTGGTTGCCCACCACTTCCGTGCGATGCCACCAGCGCGGCAGGTGATGGGCGTGCCAGCTGAACGGCCCGGGCATGGGCTGCGTCTCGTGGTGGTAGTCGAGGGCGGTGAGGTCGCGCCACGCCGGATCGCCGCGCCACTTGATCAGGCCGGCGCCCAGCTCCACCCGGAACAGCAACCACCGCGCCGCCAGGACCAGCAGGAACGGCACGGGCACCGCCGGCGACCCGAACCATGCCGCGAGGAACGCCAGCTCGCACAGCAGGGTCTCCCAGCCGAAGCCGTAGAAGCGCTGCCCCACGGAGACGACCGAGAGGTACGCCGCCCACAGCCCCAGCAGCACCAGCGTCGTGACCCACCAGGGACCCGCCTGCGGCAGCCCGACGACGACAGCCGCGGCGCCCGCCGTACCGAGGCCCGCGACCACCACGAGAAAGCGGTCCGAGTAGTGCGCGTGGAACAGCGAGGGAGCCTGGCGGAACCGGACCCGTGCCGTGAACGCCGGCACGGGCAGCAGCCCACGCTCCCCGAGCAGAGGGCGGAACTGCGCGAGGGCCTGCACGAACGCCAGGCACAGCAGGACCGCGACGCCGCGCTGCAGCACCTCGCGCGCGACGTCGTAGTCCGTGGTGGCCCACCACCCCTCGAACCAGGTCGCGAGCCCCGGCGGAAGCACGGAGGGGAGCCCGGGGGACGGCTCGGCGGGCGGCGCGGCCAGGAGCTGCGCAGGCACCACCCCACGCTAGTCGCGGCCGGCGCCGCCCGCCTCGACCAGCCGCTGGACCAGGGCGTGCGCCGCCGGCGTAGGCGCCCCCACGGTGAGCGCGAGCACCTGCCGCGTCGCACCCGGCAGGTGCTGCGCGACGACGTCGGGGTTGCGGTGCGCGCGCAGGGCCAGCGACGGCAGCAGGCTCACCCCCACGCCGGAGGCGACGAGCGCCTGGACGGCCACGTAGTCGTCGGTCTCGAACGCGATGCGAGGCGAGAAGCCCGCCGTCGCGCACCGAGCCACCAGGTCGGCACGGCAGCGCTCGCAGCCGGCGATCCACGCGGCGTCCCGCAGGTCCGTCAACGGTGGCGGGTCGGCGTCGGCCCCAGGTCCGTCGGCAGGCCCGTCGGCAGGCCCGTCGGCGGCCCGCCGGACCAGGGCGATCGGTTCCGTGTGGACGACGGTGACCTCGAACCGTGAGAGGTCCATCGCGGGGCGCGCGTGCCGGGAGTCGGTGTGCTGGAAGACGAGGGCGACGTCGACGTCACCGGCCTGGAGCGCGGCCACCGCCTCGGGCGGCTCGGCCTCGACCAGCCCGACGCCGAGACCGGGGTGCGCGGCACGCAGCCCGGCGACCGCGGCGGGCACGAGCGTCGCCAGCGCCGACGGGAACGCGGCCAGCCGGGCCCGCCCCGCGCGCAGCCCGGCGAGCGCGTCGAGCTCGCGGCGCGCGCCCTCGACCCGGCCCAGGATCTCCTCGGACCGCGCCGCGAGCAGCCGGCCGGCCTCGGTGAGGCGCACGCCGCGGCCCGCGCGCTGGAGCAGGGGGAGACCTGCCTCCGCCTCGAGCCGCGCGAGGTGGTGGCTCACGGACGGCTGCGCGTAGTGGAGCTCGCGGGCGGCGGCGGTCACCGAGCCGGTGCGCGCCACGGCGGCGAGCACGCGCAGCCGGGTGAGATCGAGGTGTGGCGGGGGAGCGGGTTCGACGGACACGGAGCCAGCCTACGACGACACATCGACAGTGCCTATGACGGGTAGTCAGAACAGGCATTGGACCTATCAGTCGTCCGCGCGCGATGCTGCCATGATGACGACCTCGACCTCCGTGCCCGGACCCCCGCCCTCCGGCGACGTGCCGGCGCCCCCGACGATGCGGGACGTGCTGGCCGCCGCGCGGCGGATCGACGGGCTCGTGGTCCGCACGCCGGCGCTGCGCCACCCGGAGCTCGACCGCGCGGCCGCCGCCGCGGGCGCGGCCGGCGTCGACCTCGTCGTCAAGCACGAGAACCTCCAGCACACCGGCGCGTTCAAGGTGCGCGGCGCGCTCAACCTCCTCCTGGGCTTCGAGGACCACGAACGTCGCCGCGGCATCGTCGCGTACTCGACCGGCAACCACGCGCAGGCCCTCGCGTACGCCGCCCGGCACACCGGCACCCCCTGCACGATCGTGATGCCCCACCACCCGAACCCGCTCAAGGAGCGCGCGGTGCGCGAGCTCGGTGCCGAGGTCCTGTTGTACGGCGAGACCTTCGACGACGCCCGCGAGCAGGCCGGTCGGGTCGCCGCCACCAGCGGCGCGCGGCTCGTGGGTGCCGCCAACGAGCCCGTCCTCGTCGCCGGCGTCGCGACGGCCACCCTCGAGCTCCTCGAGCAGGCCCCCGACCTCGACGTCCTCGTCGTCCCGGTCGGCGGCGGCTCCGGTGCCGCGGCCGCGTGTCTCGTCGCCGCCGCGCTGGAGCCCGGGCTCCGGGTGGTCGCCGTGCAGGCCGCCGCCTCCCCGGCCGCCCACGACTCCTGGCGCGCCGGCGAGCTGCGCACCGCCCCCAACTCCACGCGCGCCGAGGGGCTTGCCGTCGGGTGCGGCTTCGCGCTCACCCAGGCCGTGCTGCGCGACCGGCTCGCCGACTTCCTGCTCGTGGACGACGACGCGATCGCCGCCGCCCAGCGTGCCTACCTCACGGGTGCGCGCACCGTCGCCGAGGGTGCGGGCGCCGCGGCCCTGGCCGCCGTCCTCAGCCACCCGGGGCAGTTCGCCGGCCGGCGGGTGGGCGTCGTCTGCTCGGGCGGCAACGCGAGCGAGACCGAGCTGCGCCGCGCCCTGGCGGACTGACGGGCCCCGCGGGCGCGTCGCGTTCGCCGGGTGGGGGAGCGCGGCCCGGGGATACGCTTCCGGGCATGGCCCGCTACTTCGACGTCCACCCGGTCGACCCTCAGCCCCGGGCGGTCGGGCAGGTCGTCGCGATGCTGAACGACGGTGCGCTCATCGCCTATCCGACCGACTCCGGCTACGCCCTGGGCTGCCGGGTCGGTCAGCACGACGGCACCGAGCGGATCCGCCAGATCCGCCATCTCGACGCGGGCCACCACTTCACGCTCGTGTGCGCCGACTTCGCGCAGCTCGGACAGCTCGTGCGGCTCGACAACACGGCGTTCCGCGCCATCAAGTCCGCCACCCCCGGCCCCTTCACGTTCATCCTGCCGGCCACGGCCGAGGTCCCGCGGCGGCTCGCGCACCCCAAGAAGCGGACGATCGGTGTGCGTATCCCGTCCTCGCCGATCGTGCAGGCGCTGCTGCGCGAGCTGGGCGAGCCGCTGCTGTCGTCCACGCTGATTCTGCCCGACCAGGAGCAGCCGCTGACCGACGGGTGGCAGGTCAAGGAGGAGCTCGACCACGTGGTCGACGCCGTCGTCGACGGCGGCGAGGTGGTGGCCGAGCCCACCACCGTCGTCGACTGGTCGGAGGGATACCCCGAGGTCGTGCGCGTGGGCGCGGGCGACCCGTCCCGCTTCGAGTAGGGCGCGGACGGCCGCTCGGCGGCGCGCGGCCCCGGCTAGGGTGCTGCTCATGAGCGACCGCGGACTGGCCCTGGCCCGAGAGAAGATGACGGCGGAGGGCGTCGCCCCCGCCGCGATCGAGACCTTCACCCGCTTCTACCACCTCCTCGAGTCCGGCGAGACGGGCCTGGTGCGCGAGGCCGACGTCGACCCCCTGGTCGACCTGCCGCGGCACGCCGACCTCGACGTCTCGGACGCCGAGGCACGGGACGCGCTGGCCCGGACCGCGATCATCAAGCTCAACGGCGGGCTCGGCACGTCGATGGGCATGGACCGGGCGAAGTCGCTGCTGACGGTGCGGGACGACGCGCCGGGCGGCGGCGAGGACGGGCTGAGCTTCCTCGACGTCATCGTCCGCCAGGTGCGGGCCGCGCGAGAGGCCACGGGCGCCCGGCTGCCGCTGGTGCTCATGAACTCCTTCCGCACCCGCGACGACACGCTCGCCGCGCTCGCGCCGTACACCGACCTCGCCACCGACGACCTCCCCCTGGACTTCCTGCAGAACCGCGAGCCCAAGCTGCGCGCGGACGACCTCGAACCGGTCGAGTGGCCCGCGGACCCGACGCTCGAGTGGTGCCCGCCCGGTCACGGGGACCTGTACCCGGCGCTCCACGCCTCGGGCGTCGTGCGCGCCCTCCTGGACGCCGGCTTCCGGTACGCGAGCGTCTCCAACTCGGACAACCTGGGCGCCGCGCCCGACGGCGTGATCGCTGCCTGGTTCGCCGCCTCGGGCGCGCCCTACGCGGCGGAGATGTGCCTCAAGTCCCCGGCGGACGTCAAGGGCGGGCAGCTCGTGGTGCGCAAGAGCGACGGGCGCATCGTGCAGCGGGAGACGGCGCAGACCCACCCCGACGACGTCGAGGTGTCGCTGGACCCGTCGGTGCACCCGTACTTCCACACGAACAACCTGTGGTTCGACCTCGAGGCGCTGGCCGCGGAGCTCGAGCGCACCGGTGGCGTGCTGGAGCTGCCCCTGATCCGCAACGAGAAGACCGTGGACCCGACGGACGCGTCCTCGCCCGCCGTCGTGCAGATCGAGTCGGCGATGGGTGCGGCCGTGGCCGTGTTCGAGGGGGCCACGGCGATCGAGGTGGGGCGCGAGCGCTTCCTGCCCGTGAAGACGACGAGCGACCTGCTGCTCATGCGCTCGGACGTGTACGAGGTGACGGACGACTACCGGCTGGTCGCCCAGGTCGACGTGCCGCTGGTGACGCTGTCGAAGACCTACAAGACGATCTCGCGCTTCGACGAGCGCTTCGCGGCGGGGGCGCCGTCGCTGCGTGCCGCGACGTCGCTCACGGTCGACGGGGACTGGACGTTCGGTGCCGGGGTGCGTGCGGAGGGGGACGCCGCGCTGCCCGACGAGGGCCGACGCGCCGCCGTGCCCGACGGCGCCACCGTCACCGCCGAGGGCGTCACCCCCTGAGCGTTGTGGGTACGAAAATGGCGTGAATCCAGCTCAGAATTGTCGCCGTTTTCGTACCCACAGCGTCAGGCGGGGAGGTCGACGACGCGGTCGGCGCCCGGCTCGGGGACGAGGGCTCCGGCGGACGCCGCGGCGAGGTCGTCGCGGAGCCGGGGGAGCGCTGCGGGGGGCACCAGCAGGGCGAGCCGGGCGACGGCGGCGTACGTCGGCTGCTCGAGCACCGCGTCGTGCGTGGCGGCCCAGTCGCGCAGCAGGTGGTCCACCCGGCCGGCGTCGGCGTGGGGGACGTCCACGGTCACCTCGGTGCGCACCTCCCGGCGACGGAGCAGCCCTCCGGCCGCCGCGAGGTCGAGCGCCTCGGCGACCGCGCCGGAGTAGGCCCGCACCAGGCCGCCTGCGCCCAGCAGGACGCCGCCGAAGTAGCGCGTCACGACGGCCACGACGTCGGTCACGTGCCGTCGGCGCAGCACCTCGAGCATCGGCACCCCGGCGGTGCCGGAGGGCTCGCCGTCGTCGGAGGAGCGCTGTTGGTCGGCGTGCGTGCCGACGACGAGGGCGACGCAGTGGTGCCGTGCGTCCCAGAGCTCCTTGCGGAGCCGGGCGACGACGGCGTCCGCCTCCTCGACCGACACCACGGGCGCCACGTGCGCGAGGAAGCGGGACTTCTTCACCACCAGCTCGTGGTCGACTGCCGCGGCGAGGGTCCCGGGGAGCGGCGCGGGGGCGGGGCTGTCGCGGCTGCTCACCGCTCGAGGCTACGGCGTCGGGCGACACGCCGACGACCTCCCCATAAAAAGTGTGCCAAGCGCCAGGATCGACCCATGACGCAGCACCCTGAGACGTCCGCCGGCTTCCCCGACCCGCCTGCCGAACCTGCGGACGGGTCGCCCGTCGCGCGCTACCCGCGGCCGACCGTCTCGCTGGAGGAGGCGGAGTGGGTGTGGCGGGAGCTGTCGGTGGAGGCGCTGCGGCCAGGGGGCAAGCCCGAGGTGGTGCGCCTGGCCGTGATCGCCGGCCTCACGCGCGCGACGGGCGCCAGGTACGGCGACCTGCTGCGCGTGCGGGCGGAAGACCTCGACCTCGGCCCCGACGCTGCGGCGGCCAGCCGCCGGGGGCGGGTCGGGGGTGGGCGGGAGCCGGGGGAGGGGAGGGTGGTGCTGCGGCACGGCAAGCACCGCACGGTCCGCGAGCATCGCCTGCCGCCCGAGGTGGTGCTCGTGCTGCGCCACTGGATGGTGGTCCGCACGGAGCTCGCGGCCGAGCTGGAGGGCTCTGTCCCGCGGGCCCTGCTGCTGACCGTGCACCACACGCACGACCACGGCACGACGGTCGCCAGCGGGCTGCCCATCACCCGGCAGGGGCTGGTGCTGTCGTGGCGACGCTTCGTGCATCGGACCAACGCCCGGTACGGGGCGGTGCGGGCCCCGCTGCCGACACGCTTCGAGCAGGTGCGCCGCGCCTGGGTGGACGCGGGGGTGCCCGACCTCGGCCGAGAGATGCCTGCTCCCGAAGCTTCTGAAAAATAGTGTGCCAAGCGTCCTGACAGACCAAGGTGCTGCGCTGCACCGGAACAGACCCGAGCAGGGAAGACCGGGCGGCCCCGCCGGTCGGTGTCCTCGCCGACGTCGGTCGGTCGACGCGGACACGGGGCCCAGCACGTCGGAGGGGTGCCGCGGGTCGTCACCCGCGGCAC